>NZ_JAFHKI010000240.1 GCF_016937615.1 Pseudomonas lactucae
GCCGGGGCGCTGGGCTGGGTGGCGATGATTTCCATCGGCGCGCTGTATCACATGATTCCGAAAATCTTCGGCCGCGAGCAGATGCACAGCGTCGGCCTGATCAACGCGCACTTCTGGCTGGCCACGATCGGCACCGTGCTCTACATCGCTTCGATGTGGGTCAACGGCATCGCCCAGGGCCTGATGTGGCGTGCGATCAACGATGACGGCACCCTCACCTACTCCTTCGTCGAAACCCTGGTGGCCAGCCACCCCGGCTTCATCGTGCGGCTGGTGGGCGGTGCGGTGTTCCTCAGCGGCATGCTGCTGATGGCTTACAACACCTGGCGCACCGTGCGTTCGGCACAGCCTGTCGAAGCCGCCACCGCCACGCAGCTGGCCTGAGGAGTCTGTGATGAAACACGAAACGATTGAAAAGAACGTCGGCCTGCTGATGCTGCTGATGGTGCTCGCCGTGAGTATCGGCGGCCTGACCCAGATCGTCCCGCTGTTCTTCCAGGACGTCACCAACAAGCCGGTCGAAGGCATGAAGCCCTACACCGCGCTGCAACTGGAAGGCCGCGACATCTACATCCGCGAAGGGTGCGTGCAGTGCCACTCGCAGATGATCCGCCCGTTCCGCGCCGAAACCGAGCGTTACGGCCACTACTCGGTCGCCGGCGAAAGCGTGTGGGACCACCCGTTCCTGTGGGGTTCCAAGCGTACCGGGCCGGACCTGGCCCGCGTCGGCGCACGCTACTCGGACGACTGGCACCGCGCGCACTTGTACAACCCGCGCAACGTGGTGCCGGAGTCGAAAATGCCGGCTTATCCGTGGCTGGTCACGGCGCAGGTCGACAACAGCCACACCGAGACCAAGTTGAAGGTAATGCGCACCCTCGGCGTGCCGTACACCGACGACGACATCAGTGGCGCCGTCGCCAGCCTCAAGGGCAAGACCGAGATGGACGCGCTGGTTTCGTACCTGCAAGTGCTCGGCACTGCCATCAAGAGCAAGAGGTGAGCCATGGGATTTGAATTCGATGCGGGCACCATCCGCGGCCTTGGCACGCTGGTCGTCGCCATCGCCTTTATCGGCCTGTCGCTGTGGGTGTTCAACAACCGGCGCAATGCGGAATTCGAGCAGGCACGCCTGCTGCCGTTTGCCGATGAACCCACCGCAACCCCATCCGACGCTCAAGAAGAGCCTGCAATAAGGAGCACTCGGCCATGACCCTATTCTGGAGTACATGGATCTGCGTACTGACCCTCGGCAGCCTGATCGGCCTGACCTGGCTGTTGATCGGCACCCGCAAGGGCGAAACCAAGGGCAGCGTCGACCAGACCATGGGCCACGCGTTCGACGGTATCGAGGAATACGACAACCCGCTGCCCCAGTGGTGGTTCATGCTGTTCGCCGGCACTCTGGTGTTCGCGGTCGGCTATCTGATCCTCTACCCGGGCCTGGGCAACTGGAAAGGCGTGTTGCCGGGCTACGAGGACGGTTGGACATCGGCCAAGGAATGGGAAAAGGAAATGGCCAAGGCCGACACCAAGTTCGGACCGATCTTCGCCAAATTCTCGGCCATGCCGGTGGAAGAAGTGGCCAAGGACCCGCAAGCGCTGAAAATGGGCGGTCGCCTGTTCGCCTCCAACTGCGCGGTGTGCCACGGCTCGGACGCCAAGGGCGCGTACGGTTTCCCCAACCTGGCGGACAACATTTGGCGCTGGGGCGGTTCGGCCGAAGCGATCAAGACCACCATCATGAACGGTCGCCACGCGGCAATGCCGGCCTGGGGTGAAATCCTGGGCGAAGACGGTGTGAAGAACGTCGCCGCCTATGTACGCCACGACCTGGCCAAGTTGCCGTTGCCGGCCGACAGCACCGCCGACCTGGCCGCCGGCCAAGCCGCGTTCAACACCACCTGCGTGGCCTGCCACGGCGCGCAAGGCCAGGGCACCGAAGCGATGGGGGCGCCGAATCTGACGCTGCCCGCCGGTTACATCTACGGCACCAGCCTGGCGCAGTTGCAGCAGACTATCCGCCACGGCCGCCAGGGCCAGATGCCGGCGCAGGAAGTGCTGCAAGGCAATGACAAGGTGCACCTGCTGGCGGCTTACGTATACAGCCTGTCCCATAACGCCAATGGCGCAACGCCAGAAAGCCAACCTCAATAACTGTTACTTGTGGCGAGGGAGCGTGCTCCCGCTGGGCTGCGAAGCGGCCCAGAATCGTGGGAGCGCTTCGCACTCCAGCGGGAGCAAGCTCCCTCGCCACAGTGACCGAGCCGTGTGACCAAGTGTCACACCCTTCCAAAGCACACCTTTCCCCTCCTGCCATTCGGGTCTACGCTTGCTTTCAAGCGAAGCGATTGCGGCGTACCCAACGACACCCGTTGTGCCCCTGCAATTTTCCTGTCCAATCGATCAGCTTTCCATTTCGGATTTGTCCTTACGCCAAACATGGAAAGGGCGCAGAATCTGGCGTGGAACGCATTGATCCAGGTCAGCCATTGCGTTGCAATGACCCCTCGCTTTCTACATACTTGCGGCCGATTTTACCTATAAAAAAACCTAAACCGTGGAACCTTAGAATGAGCACAGCAATCAGTCCGACTGCTTATAACTATAAGGTAGTCCGCCAGTTCGCCATCATGACGGTGGTCTGGGGGATCCTTGGCATGGGGCTCGGGGTGTTCATCGCCTCGCAACTGGTCTGGCCGGAATTGAATTTCGACTTGCCCTGGACGACCTTCGGCCGTCTGCGCCCACTGCACACCAACCTGGTGATTTTCGCCTTCGGCGGATGCGCACTGTTTGCCACTTCCTACTATGTCGTGCAGCGCACCTGCCAGACGCGACTGATCTCCGACGGCCTCGCCGCCTTTACCTTCTGGGGTTGGCAAGCGGTCATCGTCGGCGCCATCGTCAGCCTGCCGCTGGGCTACACCACCACCAAGGAATACGCCGAGCTGGAATGGCCGATCGCCATTTTGCTGGCGATTGTCTGGGTGACCTACGGCGCGGTGTTCTTCGGCACCATCGTCAAGCGCAAGACCAAGCACATCTACGTGGGCAACTGGTTCTACGGTGCCTTCATCGTGGTCACGGCGATGCTGCACATCGTCAACCACGCGTCGTTGCCGGTGAGCCTGTTCAAGTCCTACTCGGCCTACGCCGGCGCGACGGACGCGATGATCCAGTGGTGGTACGGCCACAACGCCGTGGGGTTCTTCCTCACCACCGGTTTCCTGGGGATGATGTATTACTTCGTGCCCAAACAGGCCGAACGTCCCATTTACTCCTATCGCCTGTCCATCGTGCACTTCTGGGCGCTGATCACCCTGTATATCTGGGCCGGTCCGCACCATTTGCACTACACCGCCCTGCCGGATTGGGCGCAGTCCCTGGGCATGGCGATGTCGATCATCCTGCTGGCGCCCAGCTGGGGCGGCATGATCAACGGCATGATGACGCTCTCGGGCGCCTGGCATAAATTGCGCACCGACCCGATCCTGCGCTTTTTGGTGGTTTCGCTGGCGTTCTACGGCATGTCGACCTTCGAAGGGCCGATGATGGCGATCAAGACCGTCAACTCGCTGTCCCACTACACCGACTGGACCATCGGCCACGTACACGCCGGGGCGCTGGGCTGGGT
>NZ_JAFHKI010000241.1 GCF_016937615.1 Pseudomonas lactucae
AAGGCTGCATGAGCGACTACTTCAAAGGTATTCCGGTGTGGTTGGTGACGGCGCCGTATTCCGGGTTGACCGGGGCGGGTGTGGCGCTGGAGCAGGCTT
Organism: Pseudomonas lactucae; assembly: GCF_016937615.1. Taxonomy (GTDB): domain Bacteria; phylum Pseudomonadota; class Gammaproteobacteria; order Pseudomonadales; family Pseudomonadaceae; genus Aquipseudomonas; species Aquipseudomonas lactucae. The sequence goes on from NZ_JAFHKI010000241.1 coordinate 100, forward strand.
TTGCGTAGGTGCTGATGGCCTCATCGGGGGCAAGTCGAATCGTCGCACCGCCCCTCCCACACTTTGATCGCATTCTCATCCTTCAGCTCTCGCTTGATTTCTGGAACGCTGGCAGACTGCCCATCCTTTAACGCCGTTCGTTTTGAGGCTGTATGCCAACGTTTCCTCAGCGTCATGTGTTGTTGCTGGCCAGCTACATCATTATTTTCGGCGGATTGCTGCTGGTCCTGCCGCTCAAACTACTGCCCAGCCTGCTGGCCGGCCTGTTGGTCTATGAACTGGTCAACATGCTCACCCCCCAACTGCAACGGCTGATCGAAGGCCGCCGCGCGCGCTGGCTGGCGGTGGCGTTGCTCGGTACCCTGATTGTCAGTGTGCTGGCCCTGATCTTCGCCGGTGCCATCAGCTTCCTGCTCCACGAAGCGGAAAACCCAGGGGCCTCCCTCGATAAGTTCATGGGTGTGGTCGACCGCGCCCGCGGCCAGTTGCCGCCGTTCCTCGACGCCTACCTGCCCGCCAGCGCCGCCGAATTTCGCGTGGCCATCGGCGAGTGGCTGAGTAAGCACCTGAGTGAACTGCAACTGGTCGGCAAAGATGCCGCGCACATGTTTGTCACCCTGCTGATCGGCATGGTGCTCGGTGCGATCATCGCTCTGCAACGCATCCCCGACCTGACCAAACGCAAGCCCCTGGCCGCCGCGCTGTTCGACCGTCTGCACCTGCTGGTCCAGGCCTTTCGCAACATCGTCTTCGCGCAAATCAAGATCGCCGCGCTCAACACTGCATTCACTGCGATATTCCTCGCCGTGGTGCTGCCGCTGTGTGGCATTCACCTGCCCCTGACCAAAACCCTGATCGTGCTGACCTTCCTGCTTGGCCTGTTGCCGGTGATCGGCAACCTGATGTCCAACACCCTCATCACCATCGTCGCCTTGTCGCTGTCGATCTGGGTGGCGGTTGCGGCGTTGGGGTATTTGATCGTCATCCACAAGGTCGAGTACTTCCTCAACGCACGCATTGTCGGCGGGCAGATCAGTGCCAAGTCGTGGGAGTTGTTGCTGGCGATGCTGGTATTCGAGGCCGCATTCGGCTTGCCGGGTGTGGTGGCTGGGCCGATTTATTATGCGTATTTGAAGAGTGAGCTGAAGCTCGGTGGGATGGTTTAAGCCTTGTGCTGCCTGGGCGCGCCTCATCGGGGGCAAGCCCCCTCCCACCTTTGAATGTGTTCACAAATCAAAATGTGGGAGGGGGCTTGCCCCCGATGGCGTCACACAGG
>NZ_JAFHKI010000242.1 GCF_016937615.1 Pseudomonas lactucae
GTGCCCGACGGTGAGAAAACCCTCTCGGCCATCGACAGCCTGGCCGCCAACGGCGCCAAGGGCTTTGTGATCTGCCCGCCGGACGTGTCCCTCGGCCCTGCCATTGTGGCCAAGGCCAAGCTCAACGACATGAAAGTCATGGCGGTGGACGACCGTTTCGTCGATGCCAAGGGCAATTTCATGGAAGACGTGCCGTACCTGGGCATGGCCGCTTTCGAAGTGGGCCAGAAACAGGGCGCCGCCATGGCCGCCGAAGCGAAAAAACGCGGTTGGGACTGGAAGGAGACCTACGCGGTGGTCAACACTTTCAATGAACTCGACACCGGTAAAAAACGCACCGACGGTTCGATCAAATCCCTGGAAGAAGCCGGTATTCCCAAGGATCACATCCTCACCGCTCCGCTGAAAACCCTCGACGTCCCCGGCAGCATGGACGCCACCAACTCGGCGCTGGTCAAGCTGCCGCGCGGCGCGAAAAACCTGATCATCGGCGGCATGAACGACAACACCGTGCTTGGCGGCGTGCGCGCCACCGAAAGCGCCGGTTTTGCCGCGGCCAACGTGATCGGCATCGGCATCAACGGCACCGACGCCATCGGCGAATTGAAGAAAGCCAACAGCGGCTTCTTCGGTTCGATGCTGCCAAGCCCGCATATCGAAGGCTATAAAACCGCCGAGATGATGTACGAGTGGGTGACCAAAGGCACCGAGCCGCCTAAGTACACCGCCATGGACGAAGTGACCCTGATCACCCGCGAGAACTTCAAGGAAGAACTGACCAAAATCGGGCTGTGGAAATGACTGCTGCGGCCCTTCGGTTTGACGGTATCGGCAAAACCTTTCCCGGGGTCAAGGCGCTCGACGGCATCTGTTTCACCGCCCACCCGGGGCAGGTACACGCCTTGATGGGCGAAAACGGCGCCGGCAAGTCGACGCTGCTGAAGATATTGGGCGGTGCCTATATCCCCAGCAGCGGCACGCTGCAGATCGGCGAGCAGACCATGGCCTTCAAATGCGCCGCCGACAGCATCGCCAGCGGCGTGGCGGTGATTCACCAGGAGTTGCACCTGGTGCCGGAAATGACTGTGGCCGAGAACCTGTTCCTGGGGCATTTGCCGACGCGTTTCGGCGTGGTCAACCGGGGCCTGCTGCGCAAGCAGGCCCTGGCCTGCCTCAAGGGCCTGGCCGATGAAATCGACCCGGACGAGAAGCTCGGACGCTTGTCCCTCGGCCAGCGCCAATTGGTGGAAATCGCCAAGGCGCTGTCCCGTGGCGCCCATGTGATCGCCTTCGACGAACCCACCAGCAGCCTCTCGGCGCGCGAGATCGACCGTTTGATGGCGATCATCACGCGCCTGCGCGACGAGGGCAAAGTGGTGCTCTACGTGTCGCACCGCATGGAAGAGGTGTTCCGTATCTGCAATGCGGTCACGGTGTTCAAGGACGGCCGCTACGTGCGCACGTTCGAGGACATGAGCGCGCTGACCCACGACCAGTTGGTGACCTGCATGGTCGGTCGCGACATTCAGGACATCTACGACTACCGCCCGCGCGAGCAGGGCGAGGTGGCGCTCAAGGTCGAC
>NZ_JAFHKI010000243.1 GCF_016937615.1 Pseudomonas lactucae
CCTCCCACATTTAAATCGCATTTCAAATCTGGATCAGTGGGTTCCTCTTGCAATCACCGTGACCGAGTCCTGACGATGAACACTGAATTTCGCAAACCGCTCCCCGGCAGCCGCCTGGATTACTTCGACGCCCGCGCGGCAGTCGAAGCCATCACTCCCGGCGCCTACGCCACCTTGCCCTACACCTCCCGCGTGCTTGCCGAGAACCTGGTGCGCCGTTGCGACCCGGCCACGCTCAATGCGTCCTTGAGCCAACTGATCGAGCGCAAGCGCGACCTCGATTTCCCGTGGTTTCCGGCCCGTGTGGTGTGCCATGACATCCTCGGCCAGACCGCGCTGGTCGACCTCGCCGGCCTGCGCGATGCCATCGCCCTGCAAGGCGGCGACCCGGCGCAGGTCAACCCGGTAGTGCCGACCCAGTTGATTGTCGACCACTCGCTGGCCGTCGAAGCCGGTGGTTCCGACCCGGACGCGTTCGAGAAGAACCGCGCCATTGAAGACCGCCGCAACGAAGACCGTTTCCACTTTATCGAGTGGACCAAAAAAGCCTTCAAGAACGTCGACGTGATCCCGCCCGGCAACGGCATCATGCACCAGATCAACCTGGAGAAAATGTCTCCGGTGATCCAGGTGCGTGACGGTGTGGCGTTTCCCGACACGTGCGTCGGCACCGACAGCCACACCCCGCATGTGGACGCGCTGGGCGTGATCGCCATCGGCGTCGGCGGCCTGGAAGCCGAGAGTGTGATGTTGGGTCGCGCTTCGTGGATGCGCCTGCCGGAAAGCGTTGGCGTCGAGCTGACCGGTAAATTGCTGCCGGGGATCACGGCCACCGACATGGTGCTGGCCCTTACCGAATTCCTGCGTCAGCAGAAAGTCGTGGGTGCCTGGCTCGAGTTCTTCGGCGAAGGGGCCTCGGCACTGACGTTGGGCGACCGTGCCACCATTTCCAACATGGCCCCGGAGTACGGCGCCACGGCGGCGATGTTCTACATCGACCAGCAAACCATTGCCTACCTCAAACTCACCGGTCGCGAAGATGAACAAGTCGCTTTGGTCGAACAATACGCGCGTCACACCGGGCTGTGGGCGGATGACCTCAAAGGCGCGCAATACGAGCGTGGCCTGACCTTCGACCTGTCCAGTGTAGTGCGCAACATGGCCGCCCGAGCAACCCGCATGCCCGTGTCGCTACCCGCGATCTGGCCTCCAAAGGTATCTCGGGCCAGTGGGACGACGTGCCGGGGCAAATGCCTGACGGCGCGGTGATCATCGCCGCCATCACCAGTTGCACCAACACCAGCAACCCGCGCAACGTGATCGCCGCCGGCCTGCTGGCGCGCAACGCCAACAGGCTGGGGCTGACGCGCAAACCGTGGGTCAAGTCGTCCCTGGCGCCCGGTTCGAAAACCGTGGCCATGTACCTGGAAGAGGCCGGCCTGGGCCATGAGCTGGAAAAGCTCGGCTTTGGCGTAGTGGCCTTCGCCTGCACCACCTGCAACGGCATGTCCGGCGCACTCGACCCGGTAATCCAGCAGGAGATCATCGACCGCGACCTGTACGCCACCGCCGTGCTCTCGGGCAACCGCAACTTCGACGGACGGATTCACCCGTACGCCAAGCAAGCGTTCCTGGCGTCGCCGCCGCTGGTCGTGGCGTATGCGATTGCCGGCACCATCCGTTTCGACATCGAAAAGGACGTGCTTGGCCTTGACGCTGATGGCAAAGAAATCCGCCTGCTGGACATCTGGCCGAGCGACGAAGAGATCGACGCGGTGGTCAAGGCCTCGGTCAAGCCCGAGCAATTCCGCGCGGTATACATCCCAATGTTCGCGATCCATGAAGACACCGGCCCCAAAGTCACGCCGCTTTACGACTGGCGCCCGCAAAGTACCTACATCCGCCGCCCGCCGTATTGGGAAGGTGCATTGGCCGGTGCGCGCCCGCTCAAGGGCATGCGCCCGCTGGCGGTGCTGCCGGACAACATCACCACTGACCATCTGTCGCCGTCCAACGCGATCATGCTGGACAGTGCCGCCGGCGAATACCTGGCGAAAATGGGCCTGCCTGAGGTGGACTTCAACTCCTACGCGACCCACCGTGGCGACCACCTGACCGCGCAACGCGCGACGTTTGCCAACCCTAAACTGTTCAATGAAATGGTGCAGGAAAACGGCAAGGTCAAGCAGGGCTCCCTGGCGCGCATCGAGCCCGAAGGCAAGGTCACGCGCATGTGGGAAGCCATCGAAACCTACATGGAACGCAAGCAACCGCTGATCATCATCGCCGGTGCCGACTACGGCCAAGGCTCGTCCCGCGACTGGGCCGCCAAGGGCGTACGCCTGGCCGGTGTGGAAGCGATTGCCGCCGAAGGGTTCGAGCGCATCCACCGCACCAACCTGGTGGGCATGGGCGTGTTGCCGTTGGAGTTCTTGCCGGGCACCGACCGTCACACCTTGCATATCGACGGCAGTGAAACCTATGACGTGGTCGGCGAACGTACCCCGCGTGCGCAGTTGACCCTGGTGATCAACCGCAAGAACGGCGAACGTGTCGAGGTGCCGGTAACCTGCCGCCTGGACACCGCCGAAGAAGTGTCGATCTACGAGGCGGGCGGCGTGTTGCAACGCTTTGCCCAGGACTTCCTGGAATCGGCGGCGACCGCCTGAAGAGGTTAACCATGGCACATGTAGCGCAAATCAAGATCCCCGCCACTTATATGCGTGGCGGCACCAGCAAGGGCGTGTTCTTCAGCCTTCGGGACCTGCCCGCGTCGGCGCAGGTCCGGGCGCCGCGCGCGATGCCTTGCTGCTGCGGGTGATCGGCAGCCCCGATCCCTATGACAAGCAAATCGACGGCATGGGCGGCGCCACGTCGAGCACCAGCAAAACCGTGATCCTCGCCAAAAGCACCCGCGCCGATCATGACGTGGACTATCTGTTTGGCCAGGTCTCCATCGACAAGCCCTTTGTCGATTGGAGTGGTAACTGCGGCAACCTGTCGGCGGCGGTGGGTTCGTTCGCCATCAGCGCCGGCCTGGTCGACCCGGCCCGCATTCCCCGCAACGGCGTCGCCGTGGTGCGCGTCTGGCAGGCCAATATCGGCAAGACCATCATCGCTCATGTGCCGATCACCGACGGCGCGGTACAGGAAACCGGCGATTTCGAACTCGATGGCGTGACCTTCCCGGCCGCCGAAGTGCAGCTGGAGTTCATGGACCCGGCGGCGGAAGAAGAGGGCGGCGGTGGCTCGATGTTCCCTACCGGTAACCTGGTCGACGACCTGCAAGTGCCCGGTGTCGGCACCTTCAAGGCCACGCTGATCAATGCCGGGATCCCGACAATTTTCATCAACGCCGAAGACTTGGGTTATACCGGCACCGAGCTGCAAGGCGCGATCAACAGCGACCCCAAGGCCCTGGCGATGTTCGAGACCGTGCGTGCCCACGGCGCGCTGCGCATGGGCTTGATCAAACACCTGGACGAAGCGGCCCAGCGCCAGCACACGCCGAAGGTCGCGTTTGTGGCCAAGCCTGCCGATTACGTGGCCTCCAGCGGCAAGGCGATCAAGGCCGGCGACGTCGACCTGCTGGTGCGCGCGCTGTCCATGGGCAAACTGCACCACGCGATGATGGGCACTGCGGCGGTGGCGATTGGCACGGCGGCGGCGATTTCCGGCACGTTGGTCAACCTCGCCGCCGGTGGCGTGGAACGTAATGCGGTGCGCTTCGGGCATCCGTCCGGCACCTTGCGCGTGGGGGCTGAAGCTACCCAGGTGAACGGCGAATGGGTCGTGAAAAAAGCCATCATGAGCCGCAGTGCGCGGGTGTTGATGGAAGGCTTCGTGCGCGTTCCCGGCGACTCTTTCTAAAGCCCAACACCGATCCCCTGTGGGAGGGGTAAAAAATGACCTGTGGCGAGGGAGCAAGCT
>NZ_JAFHKI010000244.1 GCF_016937615.1 Pseudomonas lactucae
CCACAGATCACTTTTTACCCCTTCCTTAACTGACTGGCATCAGGGTTTGTTAGAGCACTGGGGCAGCCGCTGCCAGTTTAGGCTGGCGATACAGGTCCAGCAGCACCTGATCCAGCACCGACGAAGCGCCCCACGGCTTTGGATCGTTGAGGATCGCCACCACCGCCCAGGTATTGCCGTTGTTATCGCGGCTGAACCCGGCGATGGCACGCACGGTGTTCAAGGTGCCGGTCTTGACGTGGGCTTCGCCGCGCATGGCAGTGGTCTTCAGGCGCTTGCGCATGGTGCCGTCGGTGCCGGCGATCGGCATCGAGCTGATGAACTCCGCCGCGTAGGGGCTTTTCCATGCTGCCTGCAGCATTGCCGCCATCTCGCGGGCGCTGACCCGTTCGGCGCGGGACAGGCCGGAACCGTTTTCCATCACCAGGTGCGGTGCGGTGATGCCTTTCTTCGCCAGCCATTGGCGCACCACGCGTTGCGCAGCCTTGGCATCGTCGCCGTCGGCATCGTTGCGAAACTGCGCGCCTAGGCTCAGGAACAGCTGCTGGGCCATGGTGTTGTTACTGTATTTGTTGATGTCGCGGATGATTTCCGCCAGGTCCGGCGAAAACGCACGGGCCAGCACTTTGGCGTCCTTGGGCACCGGCGCCTGGATATCACGGCCCTGGATGCTGCCGCCCAATTCCTTCCAGATCGCGCGTACGGCACCGGCGGTGTAGGTGGCGTGGTCCAGCAGCGACAGGTAGGTTTGTGAGCTGCAGCCGTCGGCCAACTGGCCGCTGACGGTCACCGTCACGCTGCCATCGGCTGCGGTGATCGGGCTGTAGCGTACGTCGCCGGTGCATTGCTTGGCGTTGGAGACTTTTACCTGGTTGTCGATGCGAATGCTGGCAATCGGTGGCTCGACCGACACCAGCACCCGCCCGGCGTCATTGCGCGTCACAAAACGCAGGGCTTTGAGGTTGACCAGCAATGCGTCCGGCTTGACCAGGAACGGTTTGTTCTCGTCATTGCCATCGTCGTTGAACTCGGGCAACTGCGGCGGGATGAAGAAACCGCGGTCCAGCACCAGGTCACCGGTGACTTGCTGCACGCCGTTGGCGCGCAGGTCGCGCATCAGCAGCCAGAGTTTTTCCATGTTCAGTTTGGGGTCGCCGCCGCCCTTGAGGTACAGGTTGCCGTGCAGCACACCACCGCTGAGGGTGCCGTCGGTGTAGAACTCGGTTTTCCACTGGTGGTTGGGGCCGAGCATTTCCAGGGCTGCGTAGGTGGTGATCAGCTTCATGGTGGACGCAGGGTTGACCGACACGTCGGCGTTGAAGACGGTGGGGGTGCCCGGGCCGTTCAGTGGGATCATCACCAGGGATAATGCGGTGTTTTGCAGTTTGGCTTTTGCCAGCGCCTGCTGGACATTGGGCGGCAAGGTGTTGTTGATCGGGGCGGCGGTAGCGCAGAAGGCCAGTGGCAGTAGAAAACCGGCAAGCAACAATGGACGCAAAGATTTGATCATAAGAAGTGAAACCCTGCTGCTGAAGGCGGGTGAAAAGGCGAGGGGTATGGATGAAAATCCCTCAATGGTCATGAAAGTGTCGGCATTATGCCCCAAGGTAGCGGCACTTGTGGCTGAACGATAGCTGCAAATCGGCGTTTTTTTTGCCTGCATTGTGCCGCCCGTCCCAGAGAGTCGGGCAATCGCCGCCTTAAACTGCTAGAGTGCCGGCCGTTATTACTTAAGAGGATTGTTCCAATGGCGACTAACCGTTCCCAGCGTCTGCGCAAAAAACTGTGCGTTGATGAATTTCAAGAGCTGGGTTTCGAACTGAACCTGGACTTCAAAGAAGGCCTGAGTGAAGAAGCTACCGATGCTTTCCTCGAAGCATTCATCAAAGAAGCCATGGAAGCCAACGGCCTGGGCTATGTCGGCGGCGATGACTTCGGTCTGGTTTGCCTGCAGAAGCGCGGCTCGGTCAACGAAGAACAGCGCGCAGCTGTTGAAGGCTGGCTCAAAGGCCGCAGCGAACTGAAAAGCGCTGAAGTCAGCCCGCTGCTGGACGTGTGGTATCCGGAAAAGCCGATCAACGCGGCTAAGTGATACTGAAAAAGACGGCGACCTCAGGGTCGCCGTTTTTTTATGCCTTGCGCCAATTCAGAATCAACAGCGTCAACACCCCCGCCACAATCCCCCAGAACGCCGAGCCGATGGAAAACAGCGTCAAGCCAGACGCCGTGACCATAAAGGTGATCAGCGCCGCTTCCCGCTCCTTCGGTTCATTCATGGCGATGCTCAAGCCATTGATGATCGAGCCAAACAACGCCAGGGCCGCAATCGACAGCACCAGTTCCTTGGGCAGTGCGGCGAACAGTGCCGCCAAGGTGGCGCCGAACACCCCGGCAATCCCGTAGAACACCCCGCACCACACGGCTGCCGTGTAGCGCTTGTTACGGTCTTCATGGGCATGGGGCCCGGTGCAGATGGCCGCGCTGATCGCCGCCAGGTTGATGCCGTGGGAGCCGAACGGCGCCAGCACCAGCGAGGCCAGGCCGGTCGCGGTGATCAGCGGCGAGGCGGGCACGGTGTAGCCGTCAGCCCGCAAGACGGCGACGCCCGGCATGTTCTGCGAGGTCATCGCCACCACGAACAGCGGGATGCCAATGCTGATGGTCGCGGCCAGCGAGAAGTGCGGGGTGGTCCAAACCGGTGTCGCCACTTCCAGGTGAAAACCGCTGAAGTCCAGCAGCCCCATCAACCCCGACAGCAGGGTGCCGATGATCAGGGCCGCCAACACCGCATAGCGTGGCGACAAGCGTTTGATGATCAGGTAGGTGAAAAACATCCCCAGTACCAGCCCGGTGCGATGTTGCGCGGCGACGAAAATCTCGCTGCCGATCTTGAACAGGATCCCTGCCAGCAGCGCCGCCGCCAGCGACGCCGGAATACGCTTGACCAGCTTTTCAAAGCTGCCGGTCAACCCGCAGAGCGTCACCAGCACCGCGCAGGTGATGTAGGCCCCGATGGCCTCGCCATAACTCACGCCACCCAGGCTGGTGATCAGCAGCGCTGCGCCGGGAGTGGACCAGGCGATGGTGATCGGCGTGCGATAGCGCAGGGACAAGCCGATGCTGCACACCGCCATGCCGATGGAAATCGCCCAGATCCATGAAGAAATCTGCGCCGTGGTCAAACCGGCGGCCTGACCGGCCTGGAACATCAGCACCAGTGAGCTGGTGTAGCCGGTCATCATGGCGATAAAGCCGGCAACGATCGCCGAGGGGGACGTGTCGGCCAGCGGGCGCAAGGGCGCTTGAGTGGCGTCGGTCATGGGGAGGTGTTCCTTTTACCGGAGAAATTGCGGATTCAAGCCTAAACTCAAACGTAACCCGTCATTGCAATACAGCCGAGGCCGCAAACAGCCGTACAGTGTGTTGGCGCATCGGGTTGTGTACAATGTGCCACGCTTTTAGGTGATACTTGCCAGCGACCCCATTGTTGCCGTATTACCTTACAAGTCACCGTATTACCGTTAATTCGCCGCCGTTCTCCCTACCCGAGTGCCCATGAACGAACAGTTGCAACCTCTCAAGAAACAACCGCGAGCCGGCAAGGCCGGTCGCAGCGGGACCCAGGACGATATCGTCTACGCACATATCTTCGAGGCCATCCTCGAACAACGCCTGGCGCCCGGAACCAAATTGAGCGAAGAGGCACTGGGCGAAATCTTCGGCGTGAGCCGCACCATCATTCGTCGCGCCCTGTCGCGCCTGGCCCATGAGGGCGTGGTGCTGCTGCGGCCCAATCGCGGTGCGGTGGTGGCCAGCCCCAGTGTCGAAGAAGCGCGCCAGGTGTTTCTCGCGCGGCGGCTGGTGGAGCGGGCGATAACCGAGTTGGCGGTGCAGCACGCCACCGCTGAACAACTGGCCGAGTTGCGCCAGATGGTCAACGACGAGCGCGACAGTTTTTCCCGTGGCGACCGCGGGGCGGGCATCCGCCTCTCCGGCGAATTCCACCTCAAGCTGGCCGAAGCGGCGAAGAACGCGCCGCTGATCAGCTTCCAGCGCAGCCTGGTGTCCCAGACCTCGTTGATTATCGCCCAGTACGAAAGTGGCAACCGCTCGCACTGTTCCTACGATGAACACACCCAATTGATCGATGCGATCGAAGCCCGCGACGCGGCGCTGGCGGTGAACCTGATGATGCATCACATGGATCACATCGACAGCAAGCTCAACCTCGATGAAGAGAGCGCGTCGGATGATTTGCATGCGGTGTTCTCGCATCTGTTGCAGTCCAAGAAGCCGGGGCGCTCTTCAGTCAAGCTGTAATTTCCCTGGCTCACCCGGCACAAAATGTGGAGGGGCGGTTGAGATCAGCGTTGGTGCACGAGTTGTCCCGCCGCATACGTCTGCAACACCGCCCGATCATCCCCCAGCGTCATCAGCACGAACAACGTCTCGGCAATGTTATTGGCCTGCTTCAAGCGATAGCTCAGCAGTGGCGTGGCGTTGTAGTCCAGCACCAGAAAGTCTGCATCGGTACCCGGTTGCAACGTACCGATCTTGTCTTCCAAACGCAGCGCCCGCGCGCCACCCAGCGTCGCCAGGTACAGCGACTTGAACGGGCTCAACCGCGCGCCCTGCAACTGCATGACCTTGTAGGCTTCGTTCAGGGTTTGCAGCAGGGAGAAACTGGTACCACCGCCCACATCCGTGCCCAGGCCCACGTTCAATTTGTGTTTCTCTGCCATCGGCAGGTTGAACAGGCCACTGCCGAGGAAGAAGTTCGACGTCGGGCAAAAGGCGATCGCCGAGCCGGTCTGCGCCAGCCGCGCGCATTCGTCATCGCACAGGTGCACGCCGTGAGCAAACACCGAACGCTCACCGAGCAGTTTGTAGTGGTCATACACATCCAGATAGCCGTTGCGCTCGGGGAACAGCGCTTTCACCCATTCGACTTCCTGCTTGTTCTCACTGATGTGGGTCTGCATGTACAGGTCCGGGTACTCCCCCAGCAGTTGCCCGGCCAGCGTCAATTGCTCCGGTGTGCTGGTCGGCGCGAAACGCGGCGTGACCGCATAGTGCAGACGGCCCTTGCCATGCCAGCGCTCGATCAGTGCCTTGCTTTCCTGGTAGCCGGATTCGGCGGTGTCGGTGAGATAGTCCGGTGCGTTGCGGTCCATCATCACCTTGCCGGCGATCATGCGCAGGTCGAGCTTCTCGGCTGCTTCAAAAAACGAATTCACCGACTGCGGGTGCACGCTGCCGAATACCAGCGCGGTGGTGGTGCCGTTGCGCAGCAGTTCCTTGATAAAGATATCCGCCACTTCGTCGGCATGGGCCTTGTCGGCGAACTGGCTTTCACACGGAAACGTGTAGGTATTGAGCCAGTCCAGCAACTGCTCGCCATAGGCACCGACCATGCCGGTTTGCGGCAGGTGGATATGCGTGTCGATCAGGCCAGGGGTGATCAGCGCGTCCTGGTAATGGGTAATGTCGATATCGGCCGGCAGGGTCGGCAGCAACTCACTGGCGTGACCCAAGGCGCTGATCTGGCCGTTGTCGATCACCAGCAGGCCGTCTTCGAAGTATTCATAGGACGCGTCGATGCCCACTTCGGCGGGGTCGGCGAGGCTGTGCAGGATGGCGGCGCGGTAGGCTTTACGAGTCAAAGGCATGGTCATCTCAATGCGTGGCGTGGCTGCGGCGTGACACCGGCAGCAGTTTGGCAATAGGTTCGGCGCCTGCAGTGTGCTGGCCGAAATGGGCGTTATAGGTGGCGATGATTTCCCCGGCGATGGAGATGGCGATCTCCACCGGCAATTTGCCCTTCACCTCGGCGAGGCCCATTGGGCAGCGCATACGTTGCAGTTGCGCGATGTCGAAGCCGCGGTCACGCAGGCGGTGTTCGAACTTGACGCGTTTGGTCTTCGAACCGATCAGGCCGAAGTAGGCGAAGTCATTGCGCTTGAGCAGGGCGGCGGTGAGTTCCAGGTCCAGCGCGTGATTGTGGGTCATGACAATGCAGTAACTGCCCGCCGGCAAGTCGGCGATTTCATCGACCGGCTCTTCACTGACGATTTTACATACGCCCTGAGGGATATGCTCCGGAAACTCCTGCTCGCGCGAATCGATCCAGCGCACCCGGCATGGCAGGCTTGCCAGCAGCGGTACCAGCGCGCGGCCGACATGGCCGGCGCCGAACACCGCGATCTGTGCCTGCACCTGACCCATGGGTTCGAACAGCAGCACCGTCACGCCGCCGCAACACTGGCCCAGGCTCGCCCCCAGGCTGAAACGCTCCAGATGAGTGTTCTGTTGGCCGCGCGCGAGCATGTCGCGGGCGATTTGCATGGCTTTGTATTCCAGATGCCCGCCACCGATGGTGTCGAAGGTCTGGGCGGCGCTGATCACCATTTTGGAACCGGCGTTGCGTGGGGTGGAGCCGAGTTCTTCGACGATGGTCACCAGTACGCAGGGTTCGCCTTGGTTTTGCAGGTCGGCGAGGGCGCTGATCCAGTTGTTCATAGTCACCTCTTGTGGTGTCTGTCAGGCCGTCATCGGGGGCAAGTCCCCTCCCACATTTGGAATGCATTCCCATGTGGGAGGGG
>NZ_JAFHKI010000245.1 GCF_016937615.1 Pseudomonas lactucae
CATGGACCGGGTGGTGCGGGTGGGGGATACGCAGCGCTCCGTGAGCCTGTCCGATGCCGACTTTTCCACCGTGGCCCGTTGCCCGGTGGGCGGTGAGCTGAAGATCGAGAGCCAATTCGAGTCGCTGTATAACGTGCCGATTGGCGACATCCCGGTCGAGGTGATCGGGCTGGACGATGGCAGCTCCACGATGCTCATGCTCGACGAGCACGGCAAGGGCTCGCACTACTGCGCTGCCGGTGGGCGTTATCAGGTGCGGGTGCAGGGCGGCGTGTCGGCAGAGCAGGTAGATGCGTTGTTTGCCTCCTATGCCGGGCTGACGGCGGACCTGGAGCAGTGGCTTCGGTCTCATTGGCAAGCCTTCAAACCGTATTGGGAGCAGTCCACCGCCAGCGCGATTGGCAGCGGCGTACTGGCGGGCAGTTGGGCCGCGATCCTGGACGTGTGGGACAGCATCAAGCTGGTGCAGGCGATCCTTGAAAACCCGCTGAAGTACGTCGAACAGCTCGGTGATCAGGCGGCCAAGTTGGCGCAAATCGCCACCGATGCGCCCAAGGTCATGGAACAGGCGATGTTGCTGGCCAGTGACGAGGCGGCGTTGTTCCTGCTGGTGCGCACGGCGATGCTGTGGCTGGACGCACTGCCGCCCGGCCAGGTTGCCCAGGTAGGTGCAGGGTTTGTGGTGTCGTTGCTGGTCGATCTGGTGATTGGCGTAGTGCTGACCATCGCCTTGCAGGCGGCGGGTGTGGCGTATCTGGGTGTGCGCTTGCTCAAGTACGGCGCGCAAATGCTGGATGCCGCGGTAGGTTTTGTTGAAGGCCTGCTGAAGATTTTGACCCGGTTTATGCAGACCGTGGATCGCTACAAGGCGGTAGCGATTCGCGGGGTGGTCGGCGGGGTGAAGCAAGGCACCTTGCAGATGCGCTGGCGGGCGCGGCAGAACGCGGTGCTGAAGCAGACAGAGCGTGTGGATGATGTGCCTGCGGTGGCGACGAATCCTCGGGGGGATGCGGCGGCTTCAGCGGACAAGACCGCGACTAATGGCTGCCCGGTGTCGATGGTGACCGGGGAAGAATTGCTCACCCTGACCGACGGTGTGCTGGA
>NZ_JAFHKI010000246.1 GCF_016937615.1 Pseudomonas lactucae
GGACGCCACATCTGCGAGAAGAAACTCTCGGCCATGTCCAGGTAGCTGGCTTCGGGTTCAGGTGCGGGCGCTTCCAACTCGGTACCGGCTGGCGCGACGTGGGAGCTGATCGCTCCGGCGGCGCGCGCGGCCGGGAGGTTGTTGGTCAGGGTGTTGGTGGCGCCGCTAAGAATATTGGCCTGCACCGTGGGCGGAAACAGTGCGTTGCTGAAGCTCTCGCATAAATTCGATAAGCCTTTGTCCGCACCCGTCTTGCTCATGGCCAGGCCGACAATCGTGCCCACCACCGCGCCCAACAGGAAGCAGCCGAGCCCGCCGGTGGCGACGGTAATGCCGGTGGCCGCGACCACGGCAGCGGTCGCCACGGCGGTGATCGCGATATTAGCCGCCACCTCCAGCACACCACCGAGGATGTCGGCCATCATGGAAGTGTGGGTCAGCGCATCGCCCATCCGGGCAGCCCATAACGCGTCAGACATGCAGTTGGCTCATCAAGAAATAGCGTCAAACGACAGCGAGTTTTTGATCAACGCCCAATGCGCCGCCTCGGCGTCCCCGAGCGTGTCCGCCTTCACATAACTCAAGGCGAGCATCTTGCGCGTACCCGGTATCACCAACGCCAGCTGATACTGGAACACCTTGTCATTGCCCTTGTTGAACTGGCTGCGCAGTTCAATGCCTTCGACTTCCTGCGCCGTGCCCAGGCGCACATCGACACCCGGTTGATAGCGCAAGTCCTGCACCTGCTTTTCCAGGCGCTGGAGCTGGTCGTTGAAATTGCTGTGCAAGGTTTCGCCGTCGGCCAGCAAGCTGCGGCTGATGATCAATGAAGTGCCCAACTCAGGGAACTTGAGGATGTTGATCGTCGCGTCCTGCAGCTCGCCGGCCGGCAGTTGAAGCTGGAATTCGTTGATTCGGTACGTCATGGCAAACAGGTCTCGTCAGGAGCTTTTGGGCGCGGGGAATGCGGCTTTGATATTGGCGTCGATGGCGCCTTTCTGGCCTTGACCGTCGGGCGTCGCGCCAGGGCCGCCGCCGTTGTTCAAGTGCAGCACGCCGCCGGTGTTGAACTCGGCATCGCCGCTGGCATAGAAGCTGATTTGCACGCCGGTGAGGTTGATCTGCCCGCTGGCATTGAGCTCCAGGATGCTTTCGCCACAGACCAGGCGCAGGTTTTCGCCCACCTCGATCACATAGCTCTGGCTGATGCTGTCGGTCTTGCGCTGGCCCACCGAGAGGATGTCTTCCTGCTTGACGATGCGCAGGCGGTTGTTGCCGATGGTCACCGTCTCGTTATGCCCGATACTCTTATTGCGGTCATGCCCCACCGAATGGCTCTCATCCACCTCCACCACAATGTCCTGATTACGCTCGGCATGGATGTACAACTGCTCCAATCCCTTCTTGTCCTCCATGCGGATTTCATTGAAGTTGGCCGGCGTGCCGCCTTTGCTCGAACGGCTTTTCATGCCGCTCTGGGTCGCGTTCTCGGGCAAATCGTAAGGCACCGTCTGCTCAGCGTTGTACACCCGCCCGGTGATGATCGGTCGGTCGGGGTCGCCTTCCAGAAAACTCACGATCACTTCCTGGCCAATCCGTGGAATCTGCATCGAGCCCCAGTTCTTGCCGGCCCAGGATTGCGACACACGAATCCAGCACGAGCTGTTTTCGTTGGATTGGTCGTGACGGTCCCAGTAGAAGTGCACCTTCACCCGGCCGTACTGGTCGGTCCAGATTTCTTCGCCTTTGGGGCCGACGACCAGGGCGGTCTGCGGGCCTTTTACGATAGGGCGGTGGGTGGTGGCCAACGGGCGGAAGCTTTGCTGGGCGTCGATGCAGGTGAGGCTGCTTTCGAACTGCGCGGAACCTGAGCCGCCGCCGCTTTCCAGGTTTTCCTGGACGATGTAGTAGCGGATACCAACGATCAGGTATTCGCGGTTCTGGTCCTGGCGGCTGAAGCCGGTGAGGCTGAACAGGTGGCCGGAACCTAGGCCACGGGCGTTGCCGGCGAACTCGATCTGTTCGTGCAGGGTTTGCAGGGCTTCGATGCGGGTGCGTGCGTAGTGTTCGCCGTCGGCGCTTTGTACGTAGGTGCCGGGGTAGTCGTACAGCGGGTAGTCGCCGGCGGTGTGCGGGCGCGGCATCGCCGAGCGCACGTCGATGCTGGCGCTGGGGCGCTGGAAGTCGTAGTCGTTGAGCTCCAGCGAGCCCGGCTGCACCTCCTGCGCCAGGTGCCAGTTGTGCATGTGGTCGCGTTCGCGTTGCTGCTCGTCCTTGGGGTAATACGGGATCGACGCGTAGCCCGGCACCGTGGTGTGGGCGCCATAGGCGTCGGCCAGCACCAGCACGTGGCGGTCCTGTTCATGGCGGAAGAAGTAGTAGATGCCTTCCTGTTCCATCAGGCGGCTGACGAAATCGAAGCTGGTCTCGCGGTACTGCACGCAGTAATCCCACTCGCGGTACGGCCGGCTCAGGGCATCTTCAAAGTCGGAAAAACCCAGGTCGCGGAACACCTGCTTGATGATCTGCGGGATGCTCAGGTTCTGGAAAATCCGGCAGTCCGAAGTGCGGCTCAGCAGCCAGAACCACGGGCGCAGCGTCACCTGGTAACTGGCGAACTGGCCCTTGTCGATGTTCTGGCTGCAGCGCGCGACGATACCGTGAAAGTGCCGTTCGCCGCCGTCCGCCAGTTGCACACCGACGCTCATCGGCTTGCCCAGCAACTGGTTAAGGTCGATGTTGGCGTCCAGGGACGTCAGTTGCAGCTCATAGTTGAACAGCCGCCCCAGTTCTTCGCCACCGCCCATTTCATTGAGCAACAGCACATCCGGCCCTAGGGGGCTGGTGATTTTTGCCAGGCGTGAGGCTTGGTTGAATAGCATCGGTTAACCCGTAAATGACTAAATAACTGACGAAACCGGTTTAAAACTGTGGGAGGGGGCTTGCCCCCGATAATGGTGTATCAGGTTAGAAATTACTGGCTGACCCACCGCCATCGGG
>NZ_JAFHKI010000247.1 GCF_016937615.1 Pseudomonas lactucae
GCCGGGGCGCTGGGCTGGGTAGCGATGATCTCCATCGGCGCGCTGTACCACATGATCCCCAAACTGTTCGGCCGTGCGCAGATGCACAGCGTCGGGCTGATCAACACACACTTCTGGCTGGCCACTATCGGCACCGTGCTCTACATCGCCTCGATGTGGGTCAACGGCATCACCCAGGGCCTGATGTGGCGTGCGATCAACGATGACGGCACCCTCACCTACTCCTTCGTCGAAGCGCTGCAAGCCAGCCACCCGGGCTACATCGTCCGCGCCCTGGGCGGTGCGTTCTTTGCCGCCGGCATGCTGTTCATGGCCTACAACGTCTGGCGCACCGTGCGTGCCTCGGACCCTGCACAAGCCGAAGCCGCCGCCCAGATCGCTGTCGTGGGAGCTCACTGATGAAGCATGAAGTAGTCGAAAAGAATATCGGCCTGCTGGCCTTCTTCATGGTCATCGCCGTGAGTATCGGCGGCCTGACCCAGATCGTTCCGCTGTTCTTCCAGGACGTCACCAACAAGCCGGTCGAAGGCATGAAGCCGCGCACCGCCCTTGAACTGGAAGGCCGCGACGTCTACATCGCCAACGGTTGTGTCGGCTGCCACTCGCAGATGATCCGCCCGTTCCGCGCCGAAACCGAACGCTACGGCCACTACTCGGTCGCCGGTGAAAGCGTGTGGGACCACCCGTTCCTGTGGGGTTCCAAACGCACCGGCCCGGACCTGGCGCGTGTGGGCGGGCGTTACTCCGATGACTGGCAACGCGCGCACTTGTACAACCCGCGCAACGTGGTACCCGAGTCGAAAATGCCGGCGTATCCGTTCCTCGTGGAACACAAGCTCGACGGCAAGGACACCGCGAAGAAGATGGAAGTCCTGCGTACCCTGGGCGTGCCCTACACCGACGAAGACATCGCCGGTGCAGCCGCCGCCGTCAAGGGCAAGACCGAAATGGACGCATTGGTGGCCTACCTGCAGGGCCTTGGCACCATCATCAAAAGCAAACGGTGATTCTTCATGGATATCGGGATGATTCGTGGCCTGGGCACCGTTGTCGTGATGGTGGCCTTTATCGGCCTGGCGTTGTGGGTGTTCAGCCCCAAGCGCAAGTCAGAGTTTGAAGACGCGACCTTGCTGCCCTTTGCGGATGACCCCGAAGCCATCAAGCACGTCGAGCAAGCTTCTAGGAGTAACAAAGAATGACTACGTTCTGGAGTCTGTACGTCACAGTCCTCAGTCTGGGTACCATCTTCGCCCTGACCTGGCTGCTGCTGTCGACCCGCAAGGGCCAGCGCGCCGAGCAAACCGACGAGACCGTCGGCCACTCGTTCGACGGCATCGAGGAGTACGACAACCCGCTGCCCAAGTGGTGGTTCATGCTGTTCGTCGGCACCATCGTCTTCGCCCTCGGTTACCTGGTGCTGTACCCCGGCCTGGGCAACTGGAAAGGCCTGCTGCCGGGCTACAACTACCTCGACAACGACAAGCAAACCCCCTTCGCCAACGGCCAGACCGGCTGGACCGGCGTGCACGAATGGGAAAAGGAAATGGCCAGGTCGGACGCCAAGTTCGGGCCGATCTTCGCCAAATTCGCGTCGATGCCGATTGAGGAAGTGGCCAAGGACCCGCAAGCCCTGAAGATGGGTGGGCGCCTGTTCGCCTCCAACTGCTCGGTGTGCCACGGTTCCGACGCCAAGGGTGCCTATGGTTTCCCCAACCTGACCGACGCCGACTGGCGCTGGGGGGGCGAGGCGAACACCATCAAGGAAACCATCATGAAGGGCCGCCACGCGGTGATGCCAGGCTGGGCCGAAGTGATCGGCGAGCAAGGCGTGGCTGACGTAGCGGGCTTTGTGGTGACCAGGCTCGACGGCCGCAAACTACCGGAAGGCGCCAAGGCCGATGTGGCCAACGGCGAAAAACTCTTCGCCGCCAACTGCGTGGCCTGCCACGGCCCCGCCGGCAAAGGCACCCCCGCCATGGGCGCGCCCGACCTGACCCACCCCGGCGCGTTCATCTACGGCTCCAGCTTCGCGCAACTGCAGCAGACCATCCGTTACGGCCGCCAGGGCCAGATGCCGGCGCAGGAACAACTGCAGGGCAACGACAAGGTGCACTTGCTGGCGGCGTATGTGTACAGCTTGTCCCATGGAGATAAGAAGGCTGAGCAGCAGTAAAGCTGACCATTATTTTAGAAACGCAGAAAGACAAATGTGGGAGGGGGCTTGCTCCCGATAGTGGTGTGTCAGTCAGTGCAACTGTCACTGATCCACCGCTAT
>NZ_JAFHKI010000248.1 GCF_016937615.1 Pseudomonas lactucae
CCCCGATAGCGGTGGGTCAGGTAAATGGATATTGACTGATCCGCCGCCATCGGGGGCAAGCCCCCTCCCACAGGGTTATTCAGTGTTGGTAGGAATTGGGTTCAGCGTCG
The DNA here is from genome assembly GCF_016937615.1 of Pseudomonas lactucae. Lineage (GTDB taxonomy): Bacteria > Pseudomonadota > Gammaproteobacteria > Pseudomonadales > Pseudomonadaceae > Aquipseudomonas > Aquipseudomonas lactucae. The sequence continues at coordinate 111 of NZ_JAFHKI010000248.1, forward strand.
ACCCGCCCGCGTACTCACATCCACCCACACTGCCAGCACCAGAATGCTGCCCTTCACGATCATCTGCCAGTAACTGTCCACGTCCAGCATCGACATGCCGTTATCCAGACTGGTGATCACCAACGCCCCCAGCAGTGCGCCGTACACCGTGCCCGAACCGCCGCGCATCGAGGTGCCGCCGATAAAGCACGCGGCGATGGCGTCCAGCTCGCCCATGTTGCCCGCCGACGGTGAGCCGGCGGCGAGGCGGGCGGTGTTGACCAGGCCGGCGAGCGCGCACATCACGCCCATGATGCCGAAGATCCACAGTTTTACCGCCTGCACGTTGATGCCCGACAGCCGCGTGGCTTCCATATTGCTGCCCACCGCATACACGCGGCGGCCGAATACGGTCTGGCTGGTGACGTAGCTGAACACACCGAGCAGCACCAGCAGCAACAGCACCGGCACGGGGATGCCGTCATAGCTGTTAAGGGTGGTGACGAACCCGGCCAGTACCGCGCCGATCACCACTACGCGCACCACGTCACGTACCAGCGAGTGCGCTGCCAGGCCATGCAGCGCACGGTTGCGTCGCTGCTTCCAGGTGAGGAACAAGGTCAGCGCAAACAGCAGCACCCCGAGGCCGATGCCCACCGAATGCGGCAAATACCCCTGGCCCACATACACCAGCGACGGCGACACCGGCGCGATGGTGGTGCCGCCGGTGATTCCCAGCAAAATCCCGCGAAACGCCAGCATGCCGCCCAGGCCGACAATGAACGAGGGGATACGCAGGTAGGCGGTCATGTAGCCATTGGCCAGGCCGATCATCAGGCCGCACAGCGCCACCAGGCTCAGGTTGGCCAGCAGCGGGATGTGATAGACCACGTCCAGGATCGCCGCCAGCCCGCCGAGCAGCCCCAGCAACGAGCCCACCGACAAATCGATCTCGCCGCTGATGATCACCAGCACCATGCCGCACGCCAGAATCCCGGTGATCGACATTTGCCGCAGCAGGTTCGACAGGTTGCGCGGCGTGAGGAAGCCGCCCTCGGTCTGCCAGCTGAAAAACAGCCAGATCACCGCCACGGCAATCACCAGGGCGAGCATTTTGTAGCGGGTAAACAGCTGTTTGAGCTGATTCATCTACGCGGTCTTCCGATCATTATTGTTTTGGCTGAGCGCAGCGGCGAGCACCTGTTCCTGGGTGAGCCCCTCATTGATGAAGTCGCCGCGCAACTGGCCTTCGCCGATTACCAGCACGCGGTTGGACACGCCGAGTACTTCGGCCAATTCCGAGGAGACCATGATGATCGCCACGCCTTCGGCCGCCAGCGCGCCCATCAGCTTGTAGATCTCATATTTGGCGCCCACGTCCACCCCGCGCGTGGGTTCGTCGAGGATCAGCACCTTGGGCTTGGCCATCAGCATCTTCGCCAGCACGGCCTTTTGCTGGTTGCCGCCGGACAGGCTGGTGATCGGCAAGAACGGGCTGGAGGTCTTGAGGTGCATGCGCGCGATTTGCCGGTCGATGCTGCCCAGTTCGGCTTCGGCGTCGATGCGGGTCAGGTGCGCGTAAGTGTCGAGCACCGCCAGGGTGATGTTCTGGCCCACCCCCAGGTCGGGAATGATGCCCTGGCGCTTGCGGTCCTCGGGCACCATGCACAGCCCGGCGCGGATCGATTTGAGCGGTGTGCGCGTGTCGATCACTTCGCCGTCCAGCCACACCTCGGCGCTGTAACGGCCGGGGTAGGCGCCGAACAGCGCCGACACCAGCTCCGTGCGCCCGGCGCCCACAAGGCCTGCGATGCCGAGGATTTCACCGCGCTTGAGCACGAAGGAGATATCGTCGACGCGCTTGCGCTTGGGGTTGTCCACGTCGTAGCAGGTGACGTGGCGCGCCTCGAAAATCACTTCGCCCACCGCGTGCGGCTCGGTGGGGTAGAGGTTGCTCATCTCGCGGCCGACCATCTGCGTGATGATGCGCGCAATGTCCATGTCGGCCATGGCGGTGGTCGCGATGTGCTTGCCGTCGCGGATCACCGCAATGGTGTCGCACACCGCGGCCACTTCATCGAGCTTGTGGGAGATGTACACGCAGGCCACACCCTTGGCCTTGAGGTCACGGATGATGTCCAGCAGCACTTCGATTTCCGAGCGGGTCAAGGCCGAGGAGGGCTCGTCGAGGATCAACAGGCGCGCCTGCTTGTTGAGCGCCTTGGCGATTTCCACCAGTTGCTGGTAACCGCCGCCGTACTGCGACACCGGCAGCGCCACGTTCATGTCCGGCACCTTGAGTTCGCGCATCAACGCTTCGGCGCGGTGGAACATCGCCGGGTAGTTCATGCGCCCACCGGGCAGGGTCAACTCGTGGCCCATAAAAATGTTCTCGGCCACGGACAGGTCCGGCACCAGGGTCAGTTCCTGGTGGATTATCACGATGCCGGCCGCCTCGGTTTCGCTGATCGACTGGGCCTTGAGCGGCTGCCCGTCCCAGAGGATTTCGCCCTCCCAGGTGCCGTACGGATACACCGCCGACAGCACCTTCATCAGGGTGGATTTTCCGGCACCGTTCTCGCCGCACAGGCCGACGCATTCCCCGGGCCGCACCTTGATATCGATGCCGTTCAGCGCGTTGACACCGCCAAAACTTTTGACGATGCCGTTCATTTGCAGCAGGTAGTCGGCGGCCATGGGGTTCACTGCCCGCCGATCTGCTCTTTGGTGTAGAAACCGTCCTTCTCCAACAGGTCGATATTGGCCTTGGTCAGCGGGGTCGGGGTGAGCAGGATGGTATCGACCTTTTTGCTGCCGTTGTCGTATTGCGAGCTGTAGGTGGGTTTTTCGTTACGCGCCAACTGCACCGAAAGCTTGGCGGCTTCGCTGGCAATTAGCTTGAGCGGTTTGTACACGGTCATGGTCTGGGTGCCATCGATCACGCGCTTGACGGCGGCGAGGTCGGCATCCTGGCCGGAGATCGGCACCTTGCCCGCCAGTTGTTGCGCGGCCAGGGCCTGGATCGCACGCCGGCGGTGGCGTCGTTGGAGGCGACGATGGCGTCGATCTTGTTGTTGTTTCGAGTCAGGGCGTTTTCGACGATGCTCAGCGCTTCGGTGGGGTTCCATTCCTTGACCCACTGCTGGCCCACCACTTTGATATCGCCTTTGTCGATGGCCGGTTGCAGCACTTTCATCTGGCCTTCGCGCAGCACCTTGGCGTTGTTGTCGGTGGGTGCGCCGCCGAGCAGGAAGTAATTACCCTTGGGCGCGGCTTGCAGCACGCCGCTGGCCTGCATTTCGCCGACTTTTTCGTTATCGAAGGAGATATAGGCGTCGATGTCTGCGTTGAGGATCAAGCGGTCATAGGACACCACTTTGATCCCGGCCTTCTTGGCTTCGGCCACTGCGTTGGTCAGCACCGTGGCGTTGAACGGCACGATGACGATCACATCGACGCCACGGGAGATCAGGTTCTCGATCTGGGAGATCTGCTTCTGCTCGTTGGCGTCGGCCGACTGCACGAAGACCTTGGCATCGAGTTTTTCCGCGGCCGCAACGAAGTAATCGCGATCACGGGACCAGCGCTCCAGGCGCAGGTCGTCGATGGAGAAGCCGATTTTCGGGTGGGCGGGGTCGGCCATGACCGGCAGGGTCAGCAGGGCCAGGGTGGTGGCGAGCAGGGTACGTTTGAATGACTTCATGGTGGTGCGTCCTTTTATTGTTGTTGGAAAGACACTGTGGCGAGGGAGCTTG
>NZ_JAFHKI010000249.1 GCF_016937615.1 Pseudomonas lactucae
CCCTCCCACATTCAGACCCCGCTTGGCTTTAGATCGCGGCGCGCCACCGGGCCCGAGCGTTTCTCAATGTTCGCCTTCAGGTCATGCCGCAACCCCAGCAAAAACGCCACCTCCGCCACCACAAACAACGGCCCCACGATCAACCCCGACACATCGTCCACAAACGCGGGCTTCTTGCCTTCGTAGTAATGGCCGATAAACTGGATCACCCAGCCCACCACGAACATTCCCACGCCAATGCTCAGCCATACCAGGGTGCTCTGCGCCGCCAGTACATGCCCGGCCCATACCGACAAGCCCATCAGTACCGTCATCAGCACGCCCAGGGCCGGTTCCAGGCGCAGGTAAAACCACGCCGACAACAACGCCACGATCACCGCCGGTGAAATCCACAAACCTCCCACTGCCCATTCCGGGCGTGACAGCAGGACGGCCACGGCGACCACAATCAACGGGATACCAATAAAGTGGCTGGCGATATTGCGCGGGTCGCGGTGGTAGGCGGCGTATTGACTGAGGTGATCGACGAGGCTTTTCATTGTTGTTCCTCCTGTAGGATGTTTGATCATGCCCTGTCAGCCAGCGCCTGACTGTCAGCTGGGCGACAATCTTCGGAGTTCTCATGGACGCAGAGCAATGGTATGCCCGGTTGGCCAACGGCCACTGGTTCAGCCACCTGCCGGTCGAGCTACAGCATCGTTTGCTGGCGGCCGCACGGCTGCGCGCGCTGACGGCGGGGCAGTATCTGTTCAAGCGCGGCGACCCGCCGTGTGGGCTTTATGCGGTGCTGGAAGGCGCGGTGCGCATCAGCGCGGTGAACGCGCAGGGCAAGGAAGCGGTGTTGAGCCTGGTGGAAACGCCTTACTGGTTCGGCGAAATCTGCCTGTTCGACAACCTGCCGCGCACCCACGATGCCCAGGCTTCGGGGCCGTGCACGCTGTTGCAGGTGCCGCAGGCAGCCATGCTCGACATCCTCGAAAACCATCCGGCGTATTGGCGCGACGTGGCCCTGTTGATGAGCCACAAACTGCGCCTCTCGTTGATCAATATCGAGCAGATGAGCCTGATGCCCGCGTCGGCGCGCCTGGCCCATCGGTTGCTGATGATCGCCCAGGGCTACGGCGAAATAGACCAGGCGCGTCGCACGTTGCAACTGCCCCAGGAGGACTTGGCGGCGATGCTGGGCCTGTCGCGCCAGACCGCCAACAGCCTGCTCAAGGCGTTGGAACAACAGGGGATCATCGGTCTGAGTTACGGCGCGATTGAGATACTTGACCTCAAGCGTCTGCGGCAGGCCGCGGGCCTATGAACCGCGATATGTGGAGAACCCATAAGGGCTGAGCAATAGCGGAATGTGGTAATGCTGGTCGACCTGTTTCACCTGGAAGATCACCGGCACTTCGGGGAAGAACGTTTCACGGTTGGCCTTTTTGTAGTAATCGCCGGTCTTGAACACCACGCGGTACTCACCCGGTTGCAGGGTTTGGTTGGCTGGGAACAGTTCGGCGATGCGTCCCTGCTCGTTAGTGACGCCTTTGGCGAGTGGCTGCCATTTATCGCCCACCTGTTGCTCCAGGGTGACGCCGACACCGGCGCTCGGCAGGCCATTTTCCAGGTTGAGCACATGCACGCTCAGGGGGTTGCCGGCGGCCAGGGCCAGGTTGCACAGGCCGCTGAGGCTGAGGGTTGCGAGGGTCATGTTGAGGGTTTTCATCGACAGGTCCTTTCGAGGGTGGAATCAGAGAGAAGTTTTCAGGCCCAGCTGCTCGGCGGCCTGGGTGGCGCAGGCGTCGTCCTGCGCGGCGCCGCCGGCACCGGCGATCCCCAGCGCGCCGACCAGCTCGGCGTCGGCAAACAGCGGTACGCCGCCACCGAGCAACAGCAACTCGGGCAAGCTGTTAAGGTTGGCGGCCTCGGGGTTGTTGCGCGCACGTTCGGCAAACAGCCGCGTCGCGGTTTTGCTCGACAGCGCGGTGTAGGCTTTGCGCTGGCTGGCGAGGCTGTTATGCGGGCCGACGCCATCGGCGCGCAGGCTCAGCAACAGGTTGCCGCCGCGGTCCAATACGGTCAGCGCGGCGCTGCAGTGGGCAAGGCCGGCATCGGCCAGTTGGCGGGCCGTGCGCAGATCCAGGTCGGCATGGCGGGGCAATTGCGGTGTGGCCTGTGCGGCGGTGCACAAGGCGAGACTCAAGAACAAGGCAGGGCGAGACATGGTGAAGGCTCCATAAGGCAGGCCGTCACGGTAGTCAGTGAACGTGGTCAGAAACCGCACAATTTGATGACAGGTTTGTAATCGAACCCAGAGGTAAGGCATGCAGGTGTTGTTAGTGGAAGACCAGCCGCAATTGGCGCAGCTCATGGCCCAAGGCTTGAGCGAGGCCGGTTTCGGCGTGGAAGTCGCGGCCAACGGCATGGCGGCGCAGCGCTTTGTGGAAAGCACCGCGTACGACCTGGTGATCCTGGATGTGATGCTGCCGGGCTTGAACGCCTGGAAGTTGCAGCAGGCGATTCGGCACAAGGGCGACACGCCAGTGCTGTTCCTGACCACGCCTGGCGGGATCGAGGATCGCCTGCGCGGGTTGGAGTTGCATGAGGATGATTACCTGCTCAAGCCGTTCGAGGCCAAGGCGTTGGTGGCGCGGGTGAGGAAGTTGTTGCGGCGCGATCGGAGCCGACTTCTGTAGCGCCTGTACCATCCATCGGGGGCATGCCCTAATGCCAGTCAGTCAAGGCTTTGAAGGGGTAAAAAGTGACCTGTGGCGAGGGAGCAAGCTCGCTCGCCACAGATACAGTGTT
>NZ_JAFHKI010000025.1 GCF_016937615.1 Pseudomonas lactucae
GCATCACAAGCTGCACAACGACATCACCTTGTTCAACCCGGCGCCGATTACCTGAGACCGAGTCGCCTGCAATCGGGGGCAAGCCCCTCCCACACTCGAGCGTCGTTTCGATGCTGGAACTCGGTCAAAGGGTGGGAGGGGCTTGCCCCCGATAGCGGTATATCAGCCAAAGAGATGTCAACTGAACCACCGCCATCGGGGGCAAGCCCCCTCCCACATTTTTGCGACTCACGGGCGTTTGAACTGACGCCGCTGCGCTTCAATCTGCGGGCGGCACGCGCAGCCATCAAGGTGATCATTGACCATCCCCATCGCCTGCATCAACGCATACATCGTGGTTGGCCCCACGAACGTCCAGCCGCGCTTCTTCAGGGCCTTGGACAGTCGCACCGAGGCCGGCGAGGTGGGATTGCCCGTCCAGTAATCCAGGTCCACCACCGCCGGGCGCTCCTCAGGGCCGGGCTCAAACGCCCACAACCAGCGCGCCAGCGAACCGGTCTCATCCACCAGCTCACACGCCCGGCATGCATTGTTGATAACGGACACGATCTTCGCCCGATTGCGCACAATACCGGTGTCCTGCATCAAGCGCTCGATATCCGCTTCGCCATATTGCGCGATACGACGAAAATCAAAGCCCTCGAACGCCCCTCGAAACTGCTCGCGCTTGCGCAGGATGGTGATCCACGCCATGCCCGCCTGGAAACCTTCCAGGCAAATCTTCTCGTACAGCTGGATATCGTTCGCCACCGGCACACCCCACTCGTGATCATGGTAATGCGGGTATTCGGGCGCCGAGGTGCGCCACGTGCAATAGCTGCGGCCTGTCGCGTCGGTGGTCAGTCCTGGTGTATCCATTCATCACCTCATGTGCCGAAGGCGGATGATAAGCGAAAATTTTTGCACATCACCAACCGCTCAAGCATCGCCCTCAGCGACCAACTGGTCAGACCGGAACTCGTCAACCGACGAATAATGTCTTGTTATTTCAAAAATACCTGGCCTAGACTGGCGACGCACTGGACTTACCGGTATGACCACAACAATTAAGCCCTGGAACCACCGGGGCGCCGAATAGAGATCCCTCCCATGCTCAGATGGTGCTCGCGTTCGATTTTCCTGCAAGTCGTGATTGGCCTGATGCTTGGCATCGTCTGCGGCCTGGCCCTTCCCGAATTCTCCTCGCAACTCAAACCCTTGGGTGACGGTTTTATCAAGCTGATCAAAATGCTGATTGGCCTGATCGTGTTCTGCGTGGTGGTCAGCGGTATTTCCGGTGCCGGCGACCTGAAGAAGGTCGGGCGCATCGGCCTCAAGTCGGTGATCTACTTTGAAGTGCTCACCACCATTGCCCTGGTGATCGGCCTGATCATGGCGTTCAGCACCGGTATCGGCCAAGGCGCCAATATCCACCTGGAGCAACTGTCCTCCGCCGGTCTGAATGAACTGGCCGACAAGGGCCAGCACATCAAAGGCACCAGCCAGTTCCTGATGGACCTGATCCCCAACTCGGTGATCGGCGCCTTTGCCGATAACAACGTGCTGCAAGTGCTGTTGTTCTCGGTGTTGTTCGGCAGTGCGCTGAACCTGGTGGGCGAAGCGGCCAGCGGCATTACGCGGCTGATCAATGAGCTGAGCCATGTGATTTTCCGCATCATGGGCATGATCGTGCGCCTGGCGCCGATCGGCGTGTTCGGCGCGATCGCCTTCACCACCAGCACCTACGGCCTGGACTCGCTGCAACACTTGGGCAGCCTGGTGGGCTTGTTCTACCTGACCTGCTTCGCGTTCGTCGCGCTGATTCTCGGCCTGGTGATGCGCGTTTCAGGGCTGCGCATGCTGCCGCTGCTCAAGTACTTGCGCGAAGAGCTGCTGATCGTCATGGGCACCGCCTCCTCCGATGCGGTACTGCCGCAGGTCATGCGCAAACTCGAACACCTGGGGATCGGCAGTTCTACCGTGGGCTTGGTGATTCCGACGGGGTATTCGTTCAACCTTGACGGCTTCTCCATCTACCTGACCCTGGCCATCGTATTTATCGCCAACGCCACCGGCACACCGCTGTCGATGACCGACCTGCTGACCATCCTGCTGGTGTCGCTGATCACCTCCAAGGGCGCCCACGGCATCCCCGGTTCGGCACTGGTGATTCTGGCGGCGACACTCACGGCGATCCCGGCGATTCCGGTGGTAGGGCTTGTGCTCGTATTGGCGGTGGACTGGTTCATGGGCATCGGCCGCGCCTTGACCAACCTGATTGGCAACTGCGTCGCCACCGTGGCCATCGCCCGCTGGGAAAAAGACATCGATATCCAACGCGCCAATAAAGTGCTCGACGGCGAACAAGGGTACGCCTTCCAGACCAGGAAGCCGGTGTTGCCGGCGCATCAGGAGTTCTAAAAGCAACACGGACAAATGTGGGAGGGGGCAAGTCGAATCGTCGCACCGCCCCTCCCACTGTTGAGCAGCGTTAATTGGATCAATGTATTCGCAACATCAAGGAGTCATCGACGTGATCAGCACCTCAACCGTCGTCAATTCAGTCGTAGAAAAACTGCGCGCCGCACTCAAGCGGGGCCAGTGGCGGCGTGGCGAAATGCTGCCCGGCCAACGTGAGCTGGCCGAACAGCTGGGCATCAGCCGCCCCAGCTTGCGCGAAGCGGTGATCGTGCTGGAAACCCTCGGCCTGGTGCGCTCCATGCCGGGCAAAGGCGTGGTGGTGCTGGAAACCAGCGTCAGCGAACCGCAATCGACCGACGCCGTGGCCGACGCCAGCCTCGAAGACATTCTGCAACTGCGCTACACCCTGGAACCATTCATTGTCGGCCTGGTGGCCCAGACCATCAGCAGCAAGGATGTCGGCCAACTGCGTCTGACCCTGATGGACATGCGCGAAGCCCTGGATGCAGGTGACGCCGAAGCCGGGATGAACGCCTACATCGGCTTTCACGAAGAGCTGTTCGCCCTCACCTCCAACCCGATCTTCCAGAACGTGGTGCAGCAGACCAGCAACGCCCTCAAGCAAAGCGCCCAAGTGCTGCGCAACTCCCCCGAGCACCTGGCCGAACGGCTGCGGGAAAACGAAGCCGTGGTGCGTGCCATCCGTAACAAGAACAGCGCCCTGGCCAGCGCCGAGATGCGTCGGCACATCCTCCAGGAAGGCCTGCGCATGGGCATTGCCCTGAACATCCCGGATGACCATCTGGGCAGCTGACTTTTTGGAGACGACCATGACCGCCCACGCCCTGCAACGCGAGCCTTTCCTCCCTGCCCTGCGCCTGGCGGCCGGTAAAAAGCCTTCGGTGGATGACATCTACCCACGCCTGTTCGACGCAATCCTCGAACAACGCATCGCCCCGGCCAGCCGCTTTACCGAAGAAAGCCTGGGCGAAACCTTTGGCGTGAGCCGCAGCGTGATTCGCCGGGTGTTGGCCAAGCTGTCCCACCAACAGGTGATCATCCTGCGTCCCAACCAGCGTGCCCAAGTCGCGGCGCCGGATGCGCAGCAGACGCGGCAGATTCTGGAAGCACGGCGCATGACCGAAATCACGGTGGTGCAACTGGCCTGCGCCCAGGCGACAGCCGCACAGATACGCCAGCTACGCGAATTGATCGCCCGCGAGCATGAGTGCATCGAACACAACCAGCGCGGGCCGGCGATTCGCTTGTCGGGGGAGTTTCACCTGCACTTGGCGGCCATCGCGGCGAATGCGCCACTGGCGCAATTCCTGAACAGCCTGGTGCCATTGACCTCCCTGGTAATCGCCCAATATGAAGCGAAAGCCTGCACGTATTGCGCGTGGCAGGAGCATGTGGCGATTGTGGAGGCGGTTGAACGGCGGGATTCGAACGCTGCCGTGGCGTTGATGACCCAGCACCTGGATCACCTGGAAAGCAAATTACTGAAGCACCACTGACCTCCAGATATAAAGAAGATCCAATGTGGGGGGCTTGCTCCCGATGAGGGAGTGCCAATGAATGCACTGCCTGACACACCACTATCGGGGGCAAGCCCCCTCCCACACTGGGCCTTCAGCGCTTGATAAATAGTGTTCCAATAAAAAGCCCCCGCCTCTCACGAGACGGGGGCTTTTGTTTCAGCCGCTAAATCAAGCCGGTTGCAGCACCGACTGACCGCTCAACGCCAAATCCAGCAACTCACGGTTGGCGACCGCGTACATGGCGTAGTCCGTGCCGACCGCGGCACGAATTTCCACCATCATTGCGCGCCAGCGATCGGCCATGTCCTGGTGCTGCTCAAGCCACAGGGCCACACGGGCTTCCATGTCTTGTGGCGCGTCGGCCATTTGCAGTACCGAGATGGTGATCGCCCGTTGCTGCCAGTCCACATCGTCGCGGAACGCTTCGCGGGCCTGGGCCTGCCAGTTGTTGGCTACCGGCAGATCGCTGATCTGCTGCAGGTACCATGGCAAGTCCAGGGCGCTGCCGACGGCGAAGTAGGCCTTGGCCACTTCGGCGGCGTCATGCCCGGTCACGTCGGCGGCTTCGATGATCGGCAGCAAGGTGTACAGGTGGGTCGTGCCTGCAACCATGCGCGCCAACAACTCCGGTACACCGGCTTCGGTGTAGGCCTGGTAGCGGGTCTGCCAGCCTTCGCGGGTCGGGCCTTCCAGCAGTTCGTCGAGCTTGAGGCCCAACGCGGCCAGGTGTGGACCGAAGTGCGCGGTGTCGCGCCCGGCGTCCTGTTCGTTGCGACGGCTGCGCAGGAACCAGCGCGTAGCACGGCGGCCCAGGCGCATCAGTTCGTCCATCAGCTCCAGTTGCACCTCGGCGGACACCTGGTGGTCCAGCGCTTCGATCTGACGGAACCAATGCGGGAGGTGGAAAATGTCACGCACGATTACATAAGCGCCCGCCACGTTCGCCGGGCTCATGCCGGTCGACTCTTTGAGTCGTTGAACGAAGGTGATGCCCATGTGGTTGACCAGGTCGTTGGCGATCTGGGTGCTGACGATCTCACGCTTGAGACGGTGGCGACGCATGGCTTCGCCGAACTTGGCCACCAGGCTCGGTGGGAACGCGGTCTCCATGTCACGGGTCAGGTAGTCGTCATCAGGTACCAGCGACTTGAGCAGCGCTTCCTTGAGGTCGATCTTGCTGTAGGAGATCAGCACCGACAGCTCCGGACGGGTCAGGCCCTTGCCGGTCGAGGCGCGCTCGGCCAGTTGGTCTTCGGTCGGCAGGTACTCGATGGCACGGTCCAGCTTGCCACGGCCTTCCAGGTCGCTCATCAGGCGCTTGTACTCGGCGGCACGCTCGTAAGCCTTGCGGGCGGCCAGGGACAGGGCCTGGGTCTGCTTGTAATTGTTGCCCAACACCAGGCTGCCGACTTCGTCGGTCATGCTCGCCAGCAACTGGTTGCGTTGCTTGTCGGTCATGTCGCCGGCCTGCACCACTTCGTTGAGCAGGATCTTGATGTTCACTTCGTGGTCGGAGCAGTCCACGCCACCGGCGTTGTCGATAAAGTCGGTGTTGGAACCGCCACCATTGAGGCCGAATTCCACACGACCCAGTTGGGTCATGCCGAGGTTACCGCCCTCGCCCACCACCTTGCAGCGCAGCTCGTTGCCGTTGACGCGCAACGCGTCGTTGGCCTTATCGCCCACATCGGCGTGGCTTTCGGTGCTGGCCTTGACGTAGGTACCGATGCCGCCGTTCCACAACAGGTCCACCGGCGCCTTGAGCAAGGCGTTGAGCAGTTCGGTCGGGGTCAGCTTGTCGGCCTGGATGTCAAAGCGTTCTTTCATCTGCGGCGAGATGGCGATGCTTTTGGCGCTGCGCGAGAAGATACCGCCGCCTTCGGACATGATGCTGGTGTCGTAGTCGGTCCAGGCCGAACGCGGCAGCTCGAACATGCGCTGGCGCTCGACGAAACTGGTCGCCGGGTTCGGGTTCGGGTCGATGAAGATGTGCAGGTGGTTGAAGGCCGCGACCAGTTGCAGCTTGTCGGACATGAGCAAGCCGTTACCGAACACGTCACCGGCCATATCGCCGACGCCGACCACGGTGATGCTGTCTTCCTGCACGTTGATGCCGCGCTCACGGAAGTGACGCTGCACACCGACCCACGCGCCCTTGGCGGTGATGCCCATTTTCTTGTGGTCGTAACCGGCCGAACCACCGGAGGCGAACGCATCACCCAGCCAGAAGCCGTAGTCGATGGCAATGCCGTTGGCGATGTCGGAGAAGGTCGCTGTGCCCTTGTCCGCCGCCACCACCAGGTACGGGTCATCGTCGTCATGGCGCACGACGTTGGCCGGCGGCACCAGGGCGCCGTCCTTGAGGTTGTCGGTGATGTCCAACAGGCCGGAAATGAAAATGCGGTAGCAAGCGATGCCCTCGGCCGCGATCTCGTCACGGCTACCGCCCAGCGGCAGGCGACGCGGCAGGAAGCCGCCCTTGGCGCCCACCGGCACGATCACCGAGTTCTTCACCTGCTGGGCTTTTACCAGGCCCAACACTTCGGTGCGGAAGTCTTCTTCACGGTCGGACCAGCGCAGGCCACCCCGCGCCACGTTGCCGAAGCGCAGGTGCACGCCTTCAACCCGTGGCGAGTACACGAAGATTTCAAACTTCGGCACCGGCTTGGGCAGCTCAGGGATCGCGCGCGGGTCGAACTTGAAGCTGAAGTACGACTTGTTCTGGCCGTTGGCGTCGGTCTGGTAAAAGTTGGTGCGCAGGGTGGCCTTGATCAGGTCCAGGTAGCGACGCAGGATGCGGTCTTCGTTGAGCACCTGGACGTCGTCCAGGGCGCTGAGGATCGCTTGTTCCAGGCGTTGCTGCTTGTCTTCCAGGTCGTCGGCGGTGAGCTTGCGCGCCAGGTAGAAGCGGGTCTTGAACAACCGGGTCAACTCGCGAGCGATGTCTGTGTGGTTGTTCAGGGTGCTGGCGATATAACCCAGGTCGAAGCCCAGGCGGATCTGCTTGAGGTAACGCGCATAGGCACGCAGCAGCGCGACGTCGCGCCATGGCAGGCCGGCGGTGAGCACCAGGCGGTTGAACGCATCGTTCTCGGCATCGCCGTGCACGATGTGCACGAACGCGTCCTGCAGGGTGTCGTTGAGCTGCTGGATATCCAGGTTCACGCCTTCGGCGGCGATGAACGCAAAGTCATGGATCCAGAATTCGCGGCCATTGGCGTGGCGCAGACGGTACGGGAACTCGCCCAGCACGCGCAGGCCGAGGTTTTCCAGGATCGGCAGCACGTCGGACAGTGCCAGCGGCGTGTCGGCGTGATACAGCTTGCAATGCAGCTCACGCTGGCCGGAAACCTGGCCCAGCGGCTGGTAGAAGCTCATCACCAGCGGGTTGGCTTCGGTGAGGCTGAGCAAATGCTGCATATCGACCACAGCCGAATGCGCAGCGAAACGCTCGCGGTAGCCGGCCGGGAAGCCTTTCGGGAAATCCGCCAGCACGTTGGTGCCATGGGCTTCGCCGAAGCTCTCCACCACCAGGCTTGCGTAGTCGTCCTGCCAGCTGCGGCAAGCCTGCACCACTTCTTTTTCCAGTTGCAGCGTGTCGATGTCGAGGCGGTTCTTCGGGTCTACCCGCAGAATCAGCTGGACACGGGCCAACACGGATTCGGAGAAGAAGGTCCAGAACTCGCAATCCGAGGCTTTCAGACGATCCATCAGCACTTGCTGGATCTTCTGGCGCACTTCGGTGGAATAGATGTCGCGCGGCACATAGGCCAGGCAGTAGCAGAAACGACCATACGGGTCTTTGCGCAGGAACACGCGGATCTTGTTGCGTTCCTGGATCTGCACAATCGACATCACGGTGCTGTACAGCTCGTCGACCGGAGTCTGGAACAGGTCATCGCGGGGCAGCACTTCAACCACCTGCGCCAGCTCCTTGCCCAGGTGCGCCTTGGCCTGGAAACCCGAACGGCGTTCGATCTCGGCGACTTTGCGGCGGATGTACGGGATGACTCGCACGCTTTCGCCATACACCGACGAGGTGTACAGGCCCATGAAGCGGCATTCCTTGATGACCTTGCCGTCCGCATCGATCTCGCGGATAGACACGTAGTCCGGGTAGGCCGGACGGTGCACGCGGCTTGGGTGCGCGGCCTTGGCGAACGACAGCACGGTCGGCTCGCGCAGGTAGGACACGGCGTAGTCTTCGATGCGCAGGTCGTCGGCGGTGAGGCCGGCACGCAACAGCTTGGTCAGACCGAGGAACGAGCTGGCGTCATATTCGATATGGCCGCCGTCCGCCTCGTCACGTACCACGAATTCTTCATAGCCCAGGAAGGTGAAGTGGTTGCCCACCAACCATTCCAGGAAGTTCTTGATCTCGGCCTTTTCTTCGCCGTCGATGCCGAACGGGCTGGCGTCGATACCGGCCAGCAGGTCCTGGACCTTGGCTTTCATCGGCTCGAAATCGGCCACCGCCACGCGCACTTCGCCCAGCACCTGCTCCAGCTCTTTGCTCAGCACGCTCAGTTCGGCCGCGTTGGCGCAGCGGTCGATTTCCAGGTACATCAGCGATTCTTGCTCGATGCCTTCGCCCTGGGTGCCCTTGGACAGCACTTCCAGCAGCTCGCCCTTGCTGTCACGCCGCACGCTGAGCACGGTGGTCTGCAGGGTGTGGATGCTGTAGCCACGACGGTTCAGCTCGGTACGCACCGAGTCCACCAGGAATGGCAGGTCATGGTGCAGCACTTCGACCGCGGTGTGGGTCGACTGCCAGCCATGACGTTCGTAATCGGGGTTGTAGACCCGCACTTGCGGTTGGGTGTGGTCAAAGCGCTCAAGCAGGCGCCAGGCAGACAGGGTGCAACCGGCCAGGTCGGAAAGGCGACGCTGGGTCAGTTCGTCCAGGGAAATGATGCCGAAGAATTGTTCAGCGAACAGCGCCACTTGTGGCAGTGCCTGTTCACTGATGTGCTGCGCCAGTGCCGCTTGCAGTTGATGCTGGAAGTCGGCCTTGCTGGCTGCGGTGAAGAACGCCATCTGTGGTACTCCGCTTGGGCTTGTTATTGATGGAAGCGTCGCGTGTTATCCCCTTGGGAGGGGCCGTCAGCTCTGTTCGCTGGTAACGAGTTAAGCACCATAAACGAATCAGGGTGACAGGTGGGTGAAGCTGGACAGGACAGTCAGGTCACATACAACTTCCATAAGATGCGCACCTTGCCGGGTGACGGTACGACGGGCAGGTCAGGCGCCCGGAACGCGCGCATCCGTTGCGCAGCTTAACGAGTGTAGGAGCACTGCTCTTGCAGCGCTGCGACATATTCGGTCATCGGTAAGCAGGCTCGGGGTTGCGACGGGTGCAACCCGGAACTAGCGGGGCAAAAACAGGCAGCTTTCAAACCTGCGAGCACCAAAAATGACTGGTTTTGCCCGCCAGGTCATGCCTCGTTGTGACACGGGATGCAGCAGAAAATTCGCCGCAATGGCACAATTGCCGCGCCGCGCCCTTCCCCCAGACAGGATTTCCCATGCTGCAATTTAAAACCGACGCCCTGATGGCCACCCCGTGCGACGACGAAGAAGACCACATGGCCATGCTTTGCTGCCACGGCAAAAACGGCGAGATGTTCATGCTGACCCGTTACCCGGATGAGGATGAGGTGGAACTGACCTGGGATTACGAGCCCTCTACCCTGGATGGGCTGAAGGTGACGCTGGGCGACACTACCTTGTTGGTGGAACTTGCCACAGACGATGCCGATGCGCTGGGTGGCAAGACTCAGCTGCAGATCAACCACGACACAGTGTTGGCGGATATGGCAGAAATTGAACAAACACTGCAGAACATTCTCAAGGACACCGGCACCTACATTCGCGCCTGATCCAGCGCCCTGTCTGCTCCCGCGCGGTCGCGACGAACCTCTGACCGTTGGTCGGTACTGTTATTTCTAACAGTACCCGTAACGAAATTTTGCGCCTTAGCTGATCGCAATCACAGTGACAGCGCGGGTGCCTCGATGAAATACCTCAGTACGGTTCTGGCAATTGGCCTGCTGGCCGCAGGGTCATCGGCGCTGTCGGCGCCGGCGGCCGACATTGACCATTCACACTTGATTGTGCTGCTCAAAGACGACGGAACCGGCGCCCGCAACTGGCAGGACAACCGCGATCCCTCAAGCACCTTTCAGTCCCGCGTGCCCAACATCAAGCCCCTGGTGCCCCCGACCAAAGCCCTTACGCGGGAGAATGTCCAAGCCCTGCAACGGCACCGGCTGGATCGTTATTACCTTATCGACCTGCGCGAACTCACCCCGCAACAGGCGCAGGCGCTCGCCGCCCAACTCAAGCAAGATCCCGCCATCGAGTACGTCGATTTTGAACCCCTCGTGGATGGCATGTCCGACGACAAGGCCGAACCCGTTACGCAGAGCACGACCACCCGTATTCCGGATTACACCGACCGCCAGAATTATCTGTTTGGCCCGCGAGCCATGTCGCCCTACAGAATCGGCGGCGTGAATGCGGTGCAAGGCTGGAGCGTTCCCGGCGCCAAGGGTGAGAACATGCGGGTGATCTCTTCGGAAATCGACCACTGGTCCTACGAACACGTGGACTTGCCCAGACCATTTATGGAAATCAACCCCACGGCCACCACCGGCTCTCATGACACAGCCAGCGCGGGAGTGATCGCCGCCAGGGCAAACGGCTTCGGCACCACCGGCGTCGCCCCCGCGGCACAACTGGGCTACGTTCAATTCGGCACGGAACGGCTGATGCAACTGGCCGAGCAACTCAGGGCCGGAGATGTCGTGCAATTGGGCGTGCACTACTATTACTCCACCCTTCCCGGCGTGGGCTGCACCTCCAATTGCTATATGCCGCTTGAGTACAACCGGCCCGTGCGCGACATCATCACCTACCTGACCCAGGAAAAAGGCGCGCATGTGGTACTCGCGGCCGCGAACGGCAACATCAATCTGGATCACCCCTTCTTCGGCGGTTTTTTTGATCGCAACAGGTTCGACTCCGGCAGTATCTATGCCGGGGCCGTCTCGCCAACGTCAGGTTTGAAATCAGACTTCTCGCAATATGGCAGCCGCGTGGACCTGTTCAGTTGGGGCGCCAACGTTACGACGACCACGTGGAGTGTGGCCAACCTCACTACCGGCTACACCCACACCTACAGCGGCACCTCATCAGCCAACCCGATCATTGCCGGGGTGATGGCATCACTGCAGGGTGTCGCGCGGGCCAACGGCCTGGGTAACATCCCACCCAAGGAACTGCGCAGAATCCTGGTGGAAACCGGCTACCCGCAGGCCAACGGCAATCGCACCCAAATCGGCGTGCAGCCAAACCTGGACCTAGCCATCAAAAAACTGCTCGCCGACGGCATCGGCCAACCGCCCACCGGCCGCCTGGCCCTGCCCGAAGACGTGAAGTCAGGGGCGACATTCACCGGTCATGTCTACGCTGAGTCACCGAGCCAAAAACCACTGACGTACCGTTGGAACGCCACCGGGTTCACGCCCCCAACGGGTGACGGCCCGACGCTGGCCCTGACCGCGCCGACCATGCCCGTCGACACACGCACGTCCATATCCGTGGTGGTGTCCGATGGCACTCACTCCATCACGCTGACCGAAAACATCCTCATCAAAGCCACCGAAACACCACCTGACGGCCACTGCACCACCGCCTGGGTGGCCACTAAGGTCTACTCCAATACCAACGAAAAAGTCTCCCACAGCGGTTACAACTATCAGGTCGCACACTGGTCCCAAGGCGCACGCCCCGACCTGAACTTTGTTGAAACCGGTGCCGCCAAACCCTGGCGTCGTCTAGGTGCCTGCGGTGGCGAACAACTGGTTGCCAGGATCACCGGGCCAGCCACCGTCGAAGTCGGCAAAACGCTGCAATTGTCGGGTACCTCGTCAACCGGTCAAGACCTGCGCTTTGCGTGGTCTGCAAACGGCTTTACCCCAGCTGCGTCGACGCAACCGTCCGCCGCGTTCGTCGCGCCCAACACTGCCGGTACACGCAGTATCACATTGACGATCACCGACGCACGCGGCGGCACAGCCACCGCCAGCCACAGCGTGAACGTCACCGCCGATACACCCGCAAACCGGCCGCCGGTGGGTGACCTGATGGGCGATGAGACGATCGATTCGGGCAAAAGCGCAAATTTCCTGGCCAACACCAGCGATCCGGATGGAGACCCCATGACCTATGCCTGGACACTCCCGGACGTGCTCAGCGCCAACAACTCCACCACCCGCACCATCAGCGTAACGGCCCGCCCAGTAAGCAGAGACACTCGTGCGACCCTCAGCGTTTCGGTGAGTGACGGACGTGGCGGCGTGCTGCGGCTGGACAAACCGCTCACCGTCAAAGCGGCGCCGGACTCGGGTAACTGCGGCAACACGCCGGCCTGGTTGGCCACCAAGGTCTATTCGTCGTATGCAGAGGCGGTGCTCTACAACGGCAAGGTGTACAAACAGAACTTCTACAGCATCAACAAACCGCCGGACACCAACTCGGCCGCCTACGGCAAGGAATGGCACCTCGGGGTGCCGTGCCCTTGAGCCGCAAGGGGGGAGCGGATCAGTGCGCTTCCCCCATGAATTTATGCGCAACACACAAAATTCCTACACGTTTTACTAAAAATACCCCGCACGCCGTTAGTCGCCACACCCCTCGATGCATTAAAGTAATGCCCCCCAGCCCGGTGTTTGTTGCATAGCACGCGGGCTCCTCTTTCCAGGAACCGTCATCGATGGAACATCGTGAAGCGCTGCTCGCGCTGCGAACCTTTCTTTCTACGCAGATTCTCGGCCAGGAAAAACTCATCGATCGCCTATTGATCGCCCTGCTCGCCGACGGCCATATGCTGGTCGAAGGCGCGCCGGGGCTGGCCAAGACCAAGGCCATCAAAGAGCTGGCCGAGGGCATCGAAGCGCAGTTCCATCGAATCCAGTTCACGCCCGACCTGCTGCCGGCCGACATCACCGGCACCGAAATCTATCGCCCGGAAACCGGCAGCTTCGTGTTCCAGCAAGGGCCGATTTTCCATAACCTGGTGCTGGCCGACGAAATCAACCGTGCGCCGGCCAAGGTGCAGTCGGCCTTGCTCGAAGCCATGGCCGAGCGCCAGGTCAGTGTGGGGCGCAGCACCTATGACCTGTCGCCGTTGTTTTTGGTGATGGCCACGCAAAACCCCATCGAGCAGGAAGGCACCTACCCGCTGCCCGAAGCCCAGCTCGACCGTTTCCTGATGCATGTCAAGATCGGCTTTCCCGACGCGGCCGTGGAGCGGCGCATCCTGCAACAGGCCCGTGGCGAAGCGCTCAACGGTGAAACCAAACCCGAACGCCGCGTCAGCCAGCAGGCGATCTTTGCCGCGCGCAAGGAAATCCTCGGCCTGTACATGGCCGATGCGGTAGAGGAATACCTGGTGCAGCTGGTCATGGCCACGCGCACCCCGGCCAAGTTCGACCCGGAGATGGCCGAATGGATCGCCTATGGCGCCAGCCCCAGGGGATCCATCGCCCTGGACCGCTGCGCCCGCGCCCATGCCTGGCTGGCCGGGCGCGACTTCGTGAGCCCGGAAGATATCCAGGCGGTGCTGTTCGACGTGCTGCGCCACCGCATTATCCTGTCGTTCGAGGCCGAAGCCGCCGGCATTGACCAGGACCGCGTGGTGCAACGCATTCTCGACGTCGTTGCCGTCGCTTGAAGTCGATGAACGCAAGCGATGGGGTCCGCGTCACGCTCAGCGAGCTGATTGAGATGCGCCACCGCGTGCGCGAAGTGCAGCTGTTTTCCACGCCGAGCCAGCGCAGCCCGTTGATCGGCCTGCACCACTCCAAACTGCGCGGGCGCGGGGTCGACTTCGACCAGGTCCGCGTGTACCAGGCCGGTGACGACGTGCGCACCATTGACTGGCGGGTGACCGCACGCACCCAGGAGCCGCACACCAAACTGTTCCACGAGGAGCGCGAACGCCCGATTTTCATCATGGTCGAGCAAAGCTGCCGGCTGTTTTTCGGTTCGGGGCAGATGTTCAAGTCGGTGCTCGCGGCGCAGGCGGCGAGCCTGATCGGCTGGGCGGCGCTGGGGCATAACGACCGGGTCGGCGGGCTGGTCTTCGGCGACAACGAACACTACGAGATCAAACCCCGGCGCAGTAAACAAAGCCTGCTGCAACTGCTCAACCGCCTGGTGCGTGTCAACCAGAGCCTGGACACCGAAAGCCACCCGGAAGCCGACGCACTGGGCATGGCCCTGCGTCGTGCCCGCGAAGTGCTGCGCCCCGGCAGCCTGGTGATTGTGATCTGCGACGAACGCGCGCTCAGCGAAGGCGCCGAACAGCAACTGAGCCTGCTCTCACGCCATTGCGACCTGCTGCTGTTGCCGATCTCCGACCCGCTGGACCACGCCCTGCCCGCCGCCGGGCTGCTGCGCTTCGAGCAAAGAGGCGCGCAACTGGAACTGGACACGCTCAACGTCGATCTGCGCCAGGCCTACAAGGCCCAGGCCGAAGCCCGCATTGCCCGCTGGGAGCTGCTGGCGCAGAAACTGCGGGTGTTGCTGATGCCCTTGAGCACCCAGAGCGAAATGGTCGAGCAACTGCGCGAATACCTCAACCCGCAACGCCCGGTTAAAAAACAATGAGCAGCCTCGACCAACTGCAACCGCTGATCGCGCCGCCGGCCATCGGCTTCTGGCCGCCCGCGCCCGGCTGGTGGCTGTTGCTGCCGGTGATCGCACTGCTCGGCTGGGGCCTGTGGTCGCTGCGCCGTTTTCTGCCCACGCGGCGCCCGGTGGCGCGAGCCGAACAACCGTTGGACCCGCTGCGCATCGCCGCCCTGGCCGAACTGGCGCTGATGCCCAAACCCTACGACGGCGCACCCGCCGGGGCCTGGCTGCAACAACTCAACGGCCTGCTCAAACGCCTGTGCCGCAACGACTACCCCTACAGCCAGAGCCACACCCTCAACGGCCGCAAATGGCTGGCGTTCCTCGACAATCGCTGCCCGGCCGCCGGCCTCACTCGCTGGATGGTCCTGGTGGAAGGCGCCTACAAGCCCGAATGCAAACTCGACGACAAGGCGATTGCCGGCCTGACCCAGGCGATCGACACCTGGATTCGCAAACATGTTTGAGTTCGCCTGGCCGTGGATCTTCGCCCTGCTGCCTTTGCCCTGGTTGATGCGGCTTATCCTGCCCGCGGCCGACAGCGGCGAGCCGGCACTTAAAGTCAGCTATCTGAGCGACCTCGAAGGCCTCGCCCGGCGCCGTGCCCGCGTGAACCTGCCGGGCTGGCGCCAGCAAGCGCCGTTCGTGGTGCTGTGGCTGCTGCTGTTGACCGCCGCCGCGCGCCCGGAATGGCTGGGCGAACCGCTGCCGATTGCCGCCAGTGGCCGCGATTTGCTGGTGGCGGTGGACGTGTCCGGCTCCATGGATTTCCCCGATATGCACTGGCAGGACGAAGACGTGAGCCGCCTGAGCCTGGTCAAACACTTGCTCGGCGACTTTCTGCAAGAGCGCGAAGGCGACCGCGTGGGCCTGATCCTGTTCGGCAGCCAGGCCTATCTGCAGGCGCCGCTGACCTTCGATCGCCGTACCGTACGCACCTGGCTCGATGAAGCGCGCATCGGTATCGCCGGCAAGAACACCGCCATCGGCGACGCCATCGGCCTGGCACTCAAGCGCCTGCGCCAGCGCCCGGCACAGAGCCGCGTGCTGATCCTGGTCACCGACGGCGCCAACAATGCCGGGCAGATCGACCCACTGACCGCCGCGCGCCTGGCCGCCGAAGAAGGCGTGAAGATCTACCCCATCGGCATCGGCGCCGACCCTGAGCAGACCGGCTCGCTGGGCATCCTGGGCGTGAACCCGAGCCTGGACCTAGACGAACCTGCGCTCAAGGCCATCGCCGCCGCCACCGGCGGGCAGTATTTCCGCGCCCGCGACGGCGAAGAACTGCAAGCGATCAAGCACACCCTGGACACACTCGAACCGGTGCAACAACAACCGACCCAGGCCCGCCCGGCCCAGGCGCTGTACAGCGGCCCCCTGGCGTTGGCGCTGCTCTTGAGCCTGTTGCTGGTCATCCAGGAACGCTGGCCGAACAACGCGTTGCAACGCGCGCTTAACAAGCTGTCGAGCAAAGGCATTTTCCTGCCGCAAAGCCCTGAATGGCGCCAGCGCCTCAAACGCCTGCGTTTGCGGAGACGGCGATGATAGACCTGTGGCCGCACCTGTTCCGCCCCTGGTGGCTGTTGCTGCTGCCGTTGCTCGGCTGGCTGCTGTGGCAACTGTGGCACCGACAAAAGCGCGCCGGGCGCTGGCAGATGATCCTGCCGCCGGCGTTTCATGCCGTGTTGCTCAGTGGTGGCAGCGGACGCGAAAGCAAATCGCCCTGGGTGGTGCTCGGCATTGCCTGGCTGTTGGCGCTGCTGGCATTGCTCGGCCCCAGTTGGCAGCGGGTTGAGCAGTCCAGCCAGAAACCGTCCGACCCGTTGGTGGTGCTGCTGGAACTGACCCCGGAAATGCTCGCCACCGACAGCCCGCCCAACCGTCTGGAACAGGCCCGGCGCAAGCTGTACGACTTGCTGCAGGCGCGCACCGATGCGCAAACCGCCATCGTCGTCTATGCCGGCAGCGCGCACACCCTGGTGCCGCTGTCGGATGACCTGGCCACCAGCCGCAACCTGCTCGAAGCCCTGCGCCCTTCGATCATGCCCGAGTCCGGCCACCGCGCCGACCTGGCCGTGGACAAAGCCCTGGGCTTGCTCAACCAGGCGGGCCTGGGCCAGGGCCGCCTGTTGCTGATCGGCTCGTCACTGTCCAAGCAGGAACGCCAAGGCATTCGCCTGCTGCTGCAAAGCAACCAGGCGCCGAGCCTGTCGATCCTCGGCATCGGCAGCCGCGAAGGCACGCCAGTGACCCAGGAAAGCGGCGAATTCCTCAAGGACGAACAAGGCGCGATTCTGGTGCCGCGCCTAGACAGCCCGACCCTCAAGGCCTTCGCCAGTGAAATGGGTGGGCGTTACCGCGCTGCGCGCCTGGACGACAAAGACCTGCGCCAGCTCGGCGTGCTCGACCCACCCCAAGCCTTGCGCAACGACGGCCAGTTGCTGCACCTGGACACCTGGGCCGACCAGGGTTACTGGTTGCTGCTGCCGCTGTTGCTGCTGGCCGCCTGCGCCGGGCGGCGCGGCTGGTTGTTCTTTTTACCGCTGCTGCTGTTGGGCGCGCCGCAACCTAGCTACGCCTTTGAATTCCAGGATTTGTGGCTGCGCCCCGACCAGCAAGGCCAATACCTGCTGAAGAAAAAACGCCCGGCCGAAGCCGCCGAACACTTCCAGGACCCGCAATGGCAAGGCGTGGCGCTGTACGAAGCCGGCAACTATGCCGAGGCCATCAAGCGTTTTGCCGAAGGCAATGACGCTTACTCCCACTACAATCGTGGCAATGCCCTGGCCAGGTCCGGCGAGCTGGAGGCTGCGGCGGATGCCTACGAACAGGCCCTGGAAGCCCAGCCCGACCTGCAACCGGCGCTGAAAAACAAAGCCCTGGTGGAAACCCTGCTGCAAGAACAGGCGCGGTCCGAGCCCGACCAGCCGGCAAAAAACGAAGATGACGAAACCGGCCAACCCGGCCAAACTGCGCAACCGGGCGCCAGCGGGCAAAACGCCGCGGGCGGCGAAACGTCGGCCCAGGGTCAGGGCGAAGCCGGCACCGGCGACACCCAGACCAGCGCCCCTGCGCAAAACGGTGGTAACGAAGTGCCGGGCAGCGAGCTGGGCGATGAACACACCACCACCCCGCCGCTGCGCCCCCTGGACGCCAGCCTCGACGGTGAACACCGCCAGGCCCTGGAACAGTGGCTGCGGGAGATCCCGGACAACCCCGGCGAACTGCTGCGACGCAAATTCTGGTACGAACAGCAACAACATCAGGACAAGACGCGATGAGCCGCCGCACCACCCTACTGCTCCTGCTGGCGTTATCGGCGGGCCACGCCCAGGCGGCAAGCCTGGTCGCCAGCGTCGACCGCAGCCGCCTCAATTCCGGCGAAACGGTCGAACTGACGGTGGAATCGAGCGATGTGACTCAGTTCGGCAAACCGGACCTGTCACCGCTGGATGCGCAGTTCGAAGTCAGCGGCACGCGCCAGATCAACCAGCTCACCACCCTGGGCGGCGACAACCACGCCACCACCCGCTGGATCATCACCCTGCTGCCCAAGGAAAACGGCACCGTGGTCATCCCGCCCCTGCAAGTGGGCGATTACCAGACCCAGCCCATCAGCCTGCAGGTGCTGGAAACCGCCAGCCAGAACACCAGCGCCGAACTGGCGCCGGTATTTATCGAAGCCACTCTTGACCAGCCCACTGTGTACGTGCAGGCCCAAGTGCTGTTGACCGTGCGCGTGTACCACTCGGTGTCGCTGTACGACGACAGCAGACTCACGCCGCTGCAGATTCCCGATGCGCGCGTGGAACAACTGGGCGAGTCGCGCACCTACGAAAAAGTCATCAACAGCATCCGCCATGGCGTGATCGAAACCCGCTACGCGATCTACCCGCAGCACAGCGGCAGCGTGACGATCCCGGCACAGACGTTCAGCGCAACGCTGGTGGAGTCGCGCCCGCCGCAGGAAAACACCCTGCAAGGCACCAAGCCCGGCAAGTTGATCCACGTCAGCTCAGCGCCACTCACATTGACGGTCAAGCCCAAGCCCGAGCGGTATCCGGCCGACGCGCCCTGGTTGCCGGCGCGCAGCCTGACCCTCACCGAGGGCTGGAACCCGGAGCCTGAGCACGTACAGGTGGGCGACTCGCTGACCCGCAGCCTCACGATCAAGGCCGAGGGTTTGTCCAGCGCCCAGTTGCCGGCGCTGCCCAGTACGGACATCAACGGCCTGCGCCGCTACCCGGACCAGCCGGTGCTCGGCAACCAGACCAGTGACCGCGGCCTGATCGGCAGCCGCGAAGACCGCGAGGCACTGGTGCCCAACCGCGTCGGCGCACTCGAACTGCCACCGGTGGAAGTGCTGTGGTGGAACACCCACGAGGATCACCTCGAACGCACCAGCCTGCCGGCCCGCACCCTGCAAGTGGCCAACAACCCCAGCCTGGTGGTCGACACGCCGGCCACGCCCACCATCATTACCGCACCGGATGACAGCCGCCTGTGGCTGTGGCAACTGAGCACCGTGCTGCTGGCCTGCACCACCCTGCTCGGCTTCGGCCTGTGGTGGCGCGCCCGCCGACAACCGGCGGTACAGCGCGCCACGCAAACCGGCCCCAGCCCACGCACCCTGCTCGATGACCTCAAGCGCGCGACCCAGGCCAACGACCCCCACGCCACCCGCCAGGCCCTCGACGCCTGGGCCCGCCAGCAACCAGAAACCCTGGCGGACATGGCGGCGCGGTTCGTGCCGTTGTCGGATGCGTTGGATGGCTTGAATGGCGCGTTGTACAGCGAGAGTGGCCAATACTGGTTGGGCGAGGAACTGTGGCGCGCGATCAAGGCCATTCCAATGGCTGAGCGCGAGCAAGACCCGGCGATGGATAGCACCAGCTTGCCGCCGCTGTATCCCAAATAATCCCCTGCATCCCAGACACACCACAAATCAAAATGTGGGATGGGGCTTGCTCCCGATATAGGCGTGTCAGCCCGCACGCCTGTAACTGACACTCCCTTGCACTTCACGACCGCTGGTCGCCACTGTCATTTCTCACAGCTAGACGCTGCTTCCGAGCAGGTGTGTGATTCCTCTTGCCCCAACGCACCACAACACTGTGCGTTCCCCTCAGCCAGGAGCTCTCATCATGCCCACGCGTCCCTCCGACAGCGATTCAATTCCAATCAGCGCTCATGAGTACGGGTCATGCAGCCTTCTGCCGCAACGCGCTGAAGACCTCGATCATCCCTACTCCGCACATCCCGCCATTCTGCTGGGTTCCGCCCCTTATCCAGAGAACGGCGTCTATGGGCTTGGCATTCGCCACGTGCGTCCCTACGCATTGTTTGCGTTTGAGAGATGGACGGTCCAATCGCTCCAGGACTATTACGCCATTTACCTTCAGGACCTTGTGTTTCCAGCCGCTGACGATCTTGTCGCGGACCTGGTCCTGGATCGCCAAGTCCTCGCCATACCCGAGGAACGCGTGCCCGAGGGAGAAATCTCGACCTACGGCCGGGTATTGCGGGCAGGCAGCGGCAATGAAAGCACTTCCCCTGTCCAAACCATTTTAATCAAGACCAACCGGCCTGGCGGGGTCGATAAAGACCCGGGGACCGCCTGGCATACCGGCCTGGTCATGCAGGTTGAAGGGTTTCCCGAAGGCACCAGTATCGGCGCAGGAGATGTAGCCGGGGGGATCTGGTGTCTGATTGAGCTGTACGAACACATTCGCCACAACGATGTGATCGAACTGTCCTGGGATGGCGTGTTCGTGCAGCATACCGTGAGCCCCGCCGAAGCGGCCGGCTCGGCGCCGATCCGGGTCCTGGTGCCCAAGACGACCATCGATCAGGGCGGACAACTGGGCAAACTGACCCTGCGCTTTCGCGTGCGAGATGTGGTGGAGAATTTTTCCGGGGAAAAATATCAGTATTCCAAACCATATTTCCTGGAGGCGGAACTGGACCCGAGCCTGCTGCCGGCGCCTATTTTTCTGGTGGATGAAAATGAGCTTGAATCCCGGCAGATCGACTTTGACACTCAAAGCGAGGCGAGGTTCGAGGTGATCGCCACTACGCTTCGGCAAAAGCCAAGCCCCAGCCCTAGGCATCAGATCATCGTGACCCTGTTTGGCATACTGGCCGACGGCACCACTAAGCCCTTCGTACTGGCGCCTGTGACCGACAATAATCTGGGCTTCACGTTTGTCTCCATCGACGCCGACATCATCGCAGAACTGGTCGGTGGTTCATTTCGCGTGTCCTTCCTCTGGCAAACCGCCGGCGGCGATTCCCTCGGCCAGTCGGGCAGCGTGACGATCACCGTGGTCGGCACACCGGTTTCCATGCCGGCGCCGCAAGTCAGCCCCATTGAGTTGGGCTTAATCCCGGAGGGCGAGGACATCACCGTCACGATCCCTACCTACGAACCGCATAGCAAGAGCTGGCTGGAAACGCTGGTGATTGAATACGTACCACCGGGAGGGGGCGGTGCAGTCACGTTCAGGCAACCACAACTGGCCGGAGGTCAGGGCGGCACACGCACCGTCACCGCGGCCGAGCTGGAGCCCTTCACTCGGCGGGGCCTTCTCAACTTCTACTACGAAACCAATGACGGTGCTGCCCATATCCGGGGAGGTAGCGCACTGGGGGTTCGCAGGTCGAACATGCTGGTCGCCCAGATTGGTGACCGGACGGCCGACATGCCTGAACCGAAGTTGCAAGGCGCCATCGGCAATAACATCGACCCTACAGCGGTACCGGGCGACGAAGTGCTGGTGACCTTTACCTACCTCGGCACCCAGGTTGACGATACCCTTTATTGGTCATGCATTGGCTCCGGCCTGAACGGCTCCGCCAGCGGCAGTATCCTCATCAACGCAGCGACCGCAGGCAAGGAATTGCCCTACCCGGTCCCGCGTCGAATTCTGGATAACAACCTCAATGGCAGCCTGCGGATTTCCTACAGCCTGAAACGCAAAGGCCCTCCTCCGTTGGTGCTGCGTTCGGAGGTGGCAGCCTTCACCGTCGGCAGGGGCGTGCAGTTGGACCGGCCGATCATCGACGGCGCCTCGCTGTTCCCTGATGAGCTCAACCCATTGGCCGCCTTGGACGGAGGCCGGGTGATTGTGAAATTCCGGCCTATGCTGGCCACCGATCAGATCAACGTGGACTGGTTAAGCATCGATGGGATCGGCAGCGACACCCAGCAGGTGGATGGCAACCCGGCGACTAATGAAGTCAGCGTGTTGTTCGATCCGCGCACCATCGCCCAGGGCATTCGTGATGGCGGCAACACGATCAACGTGCAGTACCACTTCAATCGCGGCCTGTTCCCGTTCAAATCAGAAAACGTACCCTTGCGGCTGTTGCCGCTGACCGGTTTGCCGACACCTGCGATCGACGGTATACCCGGGCCGATTCTTGAGCTGTCGAGGCTCAGCCCGACGGCGCGTACACGCATACCGGTGTGGCACTTCATTCATAAAAACCAAAGAATGTGGATGACGTACGAGGGCATCGATAGCAACGGCGACGGCTGGAGCGAGGACACCTACACCGCAAACCTGGTAACCGACGATGGGGTAACCAATGGCATCAACCCGCCGACACCCGTGGACAAACTCAAATTGCTCAAGGATGGGTCGACGCTAAAGATCAGTTTCTGGGTCAGCCTGGCGGAAAGTCTCGACAAGAACACGGCTATTTTGTTCGGTGTGCGTGAGTATATTATCCAGGCGCTGCCGGGCGTCTTGCCGCATCCCTTTATCGGCGGCGCTTCGGGGGTGGGACCAAATGTGACCGTCGAGCCGCTGACGATTGAGCACAACACCACGGTGACCGTGGCGTTCGACGGCATGCGAAGTACCGACCGTATTACGCTTGAATGGATATTTGCCGATTGTACCTCCCATACCGAAATCAAGAATGGTCTGGACAGCGGTACGCTTGTGTTCATCCTTACGGACGATAAAGTCCTGCATCGCAGTGTGAACAGTACGGTGATGTTGAGGTATTCGGTGGTGCCGGAGGGTGTGATTGAACCGATTCCGTCCGAGGTGCAGACGGTCAGGGTGAATGCGATTCCCGCGGAGGACTTGCCACAGCCACTCATCAACGGCATCGAGCCTGGCGGTACGCTAGACCTAAATACCTTTGCAGGTGATGCCACCGCAGCCGTGAAGAAATGGCCACTGAGCGCCACCGGGCAACGAGTTTGGTTGACCTGCAGCAGCCATGGTGTAGCAGATCTTAATGTGTTGACAGCTTATCCCATTACTGCGGCGGAAGCGGCGGTAGGATTAGCGAACAAAGCGGTGCTGCGTAATTGGCTGCAACATGTCAAGTCTGGGCAGATCAGCATAATGTGCAAGGTGACATTTGACGGCAGCACAGACGAGATGACGGCGGTTCCTCTTCAGCAGTCGACGTATGACGTCCGCTGGGAATTAGGGATTATCGAGAGTATTAGTGTTGGAGAGCAGCCGCATTGGATTGCAATAACGCCCGATGGATTGATAGCTTACGTCACCAACTTCAACAGCCACACAGTATCGGTGATTGATGTTGAGCAACGCAAAGTTATTCGTACTATTGCCGGCTTCGATCAGCCGTTTCGCATAGCCCTGAACCCAGATGGATCGCGCTTGTATGTAGGCAATCAAGGCGCACGAACTGTTTCTGTAGTCAACACCAGTAACGATACGATCACTAATACAATTCCAGGCTTCAATTTTATACATGGACTAGCCATCAACGCGACAGGTACGCTTCTGTTTGTCAGTTGCAGTATTGACTCAATGGTATTCGTACATGATGCGATAACAGGACAACGACTGAATTCGATAAGGGTAGTCAGTGCATACGGAGTCGCAATCAACCCGGAACAAACACTGGTTTATGCTGGCGGGCCGACCCTGTTGAGTTTTATGAGCGCCGCAGGCTTCGGGAGCGTCATCGGTAGTATTCCAAACTTCAATTCCGCCTCGAATATAGCGTTCAACCCAAACAATAAACCTTATCCTCGCGGCTATGTAACGAGCTCAACTGAAGTTGTTATTTTCAACTCCAGCACCAACACTATCGTGAAGAGACTAGCTGGATTTAATCATGCGTATGACGTGGTCATGAATCCAACCCCAAACACTGCGGAATGTTATGTCAGTTCCGACGGAACCACACTATCTGTAATTGACACAAACAATGAAACCGTCATTCACAAGCACCTCGGCTTTCACAACCCGGCTGGCATAGCTGTCGCTCATGGCGGCCGCCTTGCTCTTGTGGCCAACCAAGCAAACAAAACAGTATCTTTCGTTGCTCTTTAAGCAGAACGGAACAACCGCAACAACCGAAATCAAGAACAACTAGGAACAACTGGGACCGATTTATTTAACGAACCTGCGGGAGGGAGCTTGTTCCCTCCCGCACTCGGTCCGGACCGTCCGTTCGAAATGCATTGTCAAAGGCCAGCAATCCAAATCCCTTTAATTTGCAGGACGTTTCCTAGACAATCCTTCGGCCTTGCGCCTGCTCACCTCACTGGCTAGCCTTCGCTCCGTCGCTGCATATCAGCGATCGGGTGTGGAAACCTGGGAATTAGTAGGCGTCATGATCGTATGCACACGCTCAATGGCGGCTGTACGCGGGCAGACTTCGGTCTGGCCGAGTCCTACTACTCGGTTTTCCACCCCGCGTATGGCTGCCACCTAATCTGTCGTGTGGAAACGACACAGGTGGCTCCCCCACTTAGTAGGAGCTTCACCCATGAACAAAATCGTCCCCGACCCACCCTATACCCCGCTCTTCGTCGTCCACGAAAACCTCAGCTTCGAAGATGCCATCGCCAGCATTTCCTCACTACTGCGCTGCGCCACCACCACCGCTACCGAAACGGCCGAAGGCTTGACCGGCACCCAGCGCGACATGGCCTGCGCCACCGAACACCTGATCGACATGGCCCGCACCCTCGCCGACCGAGCGCTGGATTGCCTGCAACCACCCCCCAACTAACGCCGCATAACCGTGTGGGAGGGGCGGTGCGACGATTCTGTGGTGAGGGGGCTTATCCCCCGACGGGTTCACCGCCAATCCCAGGGGCTGCTTCGCAGCCGGCGCGGGGCAAGCCGCTCAGCACAGCAAGCCCCCCTCCCACAGTTGACCTGTGTCGTCCAAAGCGCCGCATTCACATAACAGGTAAACTCCCTCCTTTTCATCTTCTCCACGGAGTTCGCCTTGCGTCTGTTCCACACCTCCGACTGGCACCTTGGCCAAAACCTGCACGGCCAGGAACGCGACTTCGAACACGCCTGTTTCCTTGAATGGCTGCTGGGCCAGCTCAAGACCCATCGTCCGGATGCGCTGCTGATCGCCGGCGATATCTTCGACACGGTCAACCCGCCGCTCAAGGCCCAGGAGCGGCTGTACGATTTCATCATCAGCGCCCACGAGCAAAACCCCGACCTGACCATGGTGATGATCGCCGGCAACCACGACTCCGGCTCGCGTATCGAATTGCCCGCGCCGTTGATGCGGCGCCTGCGCACGCATGCGCTGGGCCGCGTGCTGTGGCTGGATGATGGGCAGTTGGACGCCGAGCGCCTGCTGATCCCGTTGCCGAATGCCAAAGGCAAGATCGCCGCCTGGTGCCTGGCCTTGCCTTTCCTGCGCCCGGCGGAAGTGACCGGTGCACAGCTGGGTGACGATTACCTGCGCGGTATCGGCCAGGTGCATGAAGGGTTGATCGCCGCCGCCAACGCCAAACGCAAAAAAGGCCAGGCGCTGATTGCCATCAGCCATGCGCACATGGCGGGGGGCTCGGTGTCGGAAGACTCCGAACGCAGCCTGATCATCGGCAATGCCGAGGCGCTTCCCGCCAAACTGTTCGACAACAGTGTCGGCTATGTTGCCCTCGGCCATTTGCACAAGCCGCAAAAGGTCAATGGCGAAGAGCGCATTCGCTACAGCGGCTCGCCAATTCCGCTGTCGTTTTCCGAAATCGGCTACAAGCACCAGATTCTCGACGTGACGTTCCAGGGCCAAGCCCTGGTCAGCGTCGAACCGCTCTTGATCCCCCGCTCGGTTAACCTGCAACGCCTGGAAGCCGCGCCCCTGGCCGATATCCTTAAACAACTGGCCGACCTGCCCGACATCGATCTGCTCGCCGAAACCCAGCGCCATCCCTGGCTGGAAGTACGGGTACGCCTCGACGAGCCGCAACCGGACCTGCGCCAGCAAATCGAAACCGCCCTGCAAGGCAAGGCCGTGCGCCTGGTGCGCATCGCCGCCGAATATGCCGGCAAACGCGGCCAGGACGAGGCTGACGACGCGCGCCTGATCGAACTCGACCAGCTCACGCCGCAGGAACTGTTCAGCCGCGCCTGGCAGGACAGCTACGGCAGCGAGGTGGATGAACAGACCTTGAAAGACTTCGCCGTGTTACTCCAGGACGTACAGCACGAGGAGGAGCAGCCATGAAGATTCTTGCCATCCGCCTTAAGAACCTGGCCTCGCTGGCCGGCCCGTTCGAGATCGACTTTACCGCCGAGCCCCTGGCCAGCGCCGGGTTGTTCGCGATCACCGGGCCCACCGGGGCCGGTAAAAGCACCCTGCTCGACGCGCTGTGCCTGGCGCTGTTCGGCGCCGTGCCGCGCCTGGGCGACACCGGCCAGGCGAAAATGCAGGACGCCGACACGGACATTTCCATCGGCGACCCGCGCACCCTGATTCGACGCGGCACCGGCGGTGGCTATGCCGAGGTGGATTTTGTCGGTGTCAGTGGCCGTCGCTATCGGGCGCGCTGGGAAGCCAACCGCGCCCGCGACAAGGCCAGCGGCAAGTTGCAGAACAGCCGCCAGAGCCTGATCGATCTGGACAGCGACCAGCTGCTGGCGAGCCAGAAAACCGAATACAAGACCAGCTGGAACTGGCCCTGGGCCTGAATTTCGAGCAGTTCACCCGCGCCGTGCTGCTGGCGCAAAGTGAGTTCAGCGCGTTCCTCAAGGCCAACGATAACGAACGCAGCGAACTGCTGGAAAAACTCACCGACACCGCGCTGTATACCCGCCTCGGCCGACGCGCATTCGACAAGGCCAAGGAGGCCAAGGATGCGCACAAACAGTTGCAGGACCAGGCCACCGGCGTAGTACCCCTGGCCGCCGAGGCCCGCGCCGAACTGGATCAGCAACTGGCCGACGCCCAGCAACAGTTCAAGACCCAACAGGCCCAGCTCAAGCAGCTGGAGTTGCAGCACACCTGGCTCAAGGAACTGCGCGAATGGCAGGAGCGCCAACTCGACGCAATGGAGCGAGTGCAACGGGCCCAGGCCGACTGGAACAACCAGGCCGCGCAACGCCAGGACCTGAGTTGGCTGGAGCAGTTGGCACCGCAACGCCATCACTTCGCACGCCAGGCCGAACTGAGCACCCTGCTGACGCCTTTGGCCGCGCAGATTGAGCAGCATATCCAGCAGCAAAGCGAGTTGCAGACCCACCAGGAGCAAGCCCAACAGCAGTTGGCTTGCGCCCAGGCGGCACTGACTGACGCCCTGAAAAACCAGGGCGATGCCGTCCCCCTGCTGCGCCAGGCCTTCGAAGAACAAAGCACCCTGGCCCACTTGAGCAAAGACCTGGCCAAGCGCGCCGAAGAGCACCACCAGCAGCAAAGCGCCTGTTCCGAAGGCCAGGCTCAGCTCAATGGCTTGCTGGACAAGCAGTCCCAGGTTGCCGGACGCCTGCAACGCCTGGGCGCCGAGCTTGAGCGCAGCGCCGCCCTGGCACCGTTGAGCGAGGGTTGGACCTACCAGCGCGAGCGCCTGCAACAGCTGATGGTGATTGGCAGTCGCCTGAAAAAGGGCCAGGAAGAATTGCCGCAACTGGAAGCACGCGCCACCCGCGCCGCCGAACAGTTCAGCGCACAGCGCGAATCCCTGGACCTGCTGTACCAGGAGGCCGGTGCCGAACCCAATGCGGTGGCCGAGCAGATTCAACTGCTCGCCAGCCTGTTGCAGGACAATCGCAAGCAACAGCGCGCCTTTGAAGACCTGACACGTCTATGGGACAGCCAGCAACAGCTCGACCAGCAAGCCGCCGCGCTGACGCAAAAACTCGCCGACGCCCAGCAACAACGCGAGCAACTCAACCAGACCGGCCTGCAAGCCAAAGCTGAACTGACGGTTGCCGAGCAGACATTGACGGTGACCAAACAACTGCTCGAGCGCCAACGCCTGGCGCGCAGTGCCAGCGTCGAGGAACTGCGCGAGCAGCTACAGGACGACCAGCCGTGCCCGGTGTGCGGCAGCCATGAGCATCCGTATCACCAACCCGAAGCGTTGCTGCAAAGCCTCGGCCGCCATGACGAAAGCGAAGAGGCCACGGCGCAGAACGCCGTCGACACCCTCAAGGAAAAACTCACCGAACTGCGTGGCGAAGTCGGCGGGCTGATTGCCCAGCAAAAAGAGTTCCTGCAACAGCAGGAGCAGTTGGCCGCGCAACAACAGGCGCTCAAACCCAGCCTGGATGCACACCCGCTGGCCGCGTCACTGTTCAACCAGGACGTCGCCAAACGCAGCCCCTGGTTGGCTCAACAACTGGCCCAACTGACGCAAAGCATTACCCAGGACGAACAACGCCAGGCCGCCCTGCTCAACCTGCAACAAAACGCCGGGCGCTTGCAGCAACAACTGCAAGCCGCCCAGGACGCCAGCCAGCAGGCGCGCCAGTTGCTGGTGGACCAGCAGCGCGAACTGTCCAACGACCGCGAACGCCTCGATGAAGAACTCGGTGCCTTCGCCAGTCTGTTGCCGGCCGACACCCTGGAAGGCCTGCGCAAGGAACCTGCGGCCACCTTCATGCAGTTGGACCAACAGGTCAGCCAACGCCTGGAGCAACTGGGCCATCAGCGCGATGAGCTGGCCGAGCAACAGGAACGCCAGCAGGCCATTGAGAAACAACAGACCCACCAGCAGCATCGCCAGCAGCAACTTGAGGCACTGGCCCTGCAGGTCGGCGAACTGACCACCCAGCACCACGCCGCCCAGCAAACACTCAGCGACTTGCTCGGCGAATACGCCAGCGCCGAACAGTGGCAACAGCAACTGGACCTGGCCGTCGCACACGCACGCCAAGGCGAAACCGACGCCAACCAGCAACTGCAAGACACTCGTACTGCGCTGGTGCAATTGGCCGCCGACCTCAAGGCCCAACAGCAACGCCAACAGGCGCTGCTTACCGAACAGCAGGCGCTCGATAGCCGTCTTCACAAATGGCGCGCCCTGCACCCCGAACTGGATGACGCCGGCCTTAGCCGTTTGCTGGCCTTCGACGAAACGCAGATCAACGCACTGCGCCAGCAGCTGCAGCACAGCGAGAAAGCCGTCGAACAAGCCAAGGTTTTGCTGCAAGAGCGCGAACAGCGCCTGGCCGAACACCAGGCCCTGCACAACGGCAACCTGGAAGCCGAACAGCTGGACAGCACCCTCGCCGCCCTCAATCAGCAACTGGCCGAAGGCGAGAAACAGCTGGCCGAACTGCGCGCGCGCCAGGCCGAAGACCAGCGTCGCCAGGACGCCAACAGTGTCCTGGCCTCGCACATCGCCATGGCCTACGACGAGTGGCAGCGCTGGGCACGCCTGAACGCGCTGATCGGTTCGGCCACCGGCGACACCTTCCGCAAGATCGCCCAGGCCTACAACCTCGACCTGCTGGTGCACCACGCCAACGTGCAACTGCGCCAACTGGTGCGCCGCTACCGCCTCAAGCGCGGCGGCAGCATGCTCGGCCTGCTGGTGATGGACACGGAAATGGGCGATGAACTGCGCTCGGTGCATTCGCTGTCGGGCGGCGAGACGTTCCTGGTGTCGCTGGCCCTGGCCCTGGGCCTGGCGTCCATGGCGTCCAGTACGTTGAAGATCGAATCGCTGTTTATCGACGAAGGTTTCGGCAGCCTCGACCCCGAGTCGCTGCAATTGGCGATGGACGCACTGGATGGCTTGCAGGCCCAGGGCCGCAAGGTGGCAGTGATCTCCCATGTGCAGGAAATGCACGAACGCATCCCGGTGCAGATCCAGGTCAAGCGCCAGGGCAATGGGTTGAGCACGCTGGAGGTCAAGTGAGCGAGGCGCTGCTGTATTCGTTCAGGCGCTGCCCCTATGCCATGCGTGCGCGCATGGCATTAAGGTACTCGGGCATCGCCGCGCGCATCATCGAAGTCAGCCTCAAGGCCAAGCCGGCCGAGATGCTGGCGCTGTCGCCCAAGGGCACGGTGCCAGTGTTGAGCGTCGACGGTCGGGTGATCGATGAGAGCCTGGCGATCATGCAATGGGCGCTGGCACAGCATGACCCGGACAATTGGTTGCTACAGGGTGAGCCTGCGGTGCTGGCGTTGATTGCCGAGAATGACGGGGGCTTCAAACATTCCTTGAATCAATACAAGTACGCCGAGCGGTACCCGCAGCAGCCGGTGGAGTTCTATCGGGCCGAGGGCGAGGTGTTCTTGAGCAAGCTTGATGCGCTATTGGCTGGGCGTGAGTATTTGCTGGCTGATCATCTGAGCCTGGCCGACGTGGCACTGGCGCCGTTTGTGCGCCAGTTTGCCCACGTGGATCGGGAGTGGTTTGCCGGGACGCCGTATCGGCGTCTCCAGGCCTGGTTGCAGCGTTTTCTGGACGCGCCGCTGTTTATTGCGGTGATGACCAGGATTTGAGGCAAGCCCCTCCCACATTAAATTTCAGTGTGCTTGAATCTTGTGATCCAGCGCGGCATAGAAATTGGCACTTTGTTGCAGGTATTTCTGGGTGTAGGCACTGGTGCTCGATTGCTTGCCGGCAACCTCCACACTGGCCGAAGCCGGCAGTGCAACAGTGGCCGATACAGCGGAAGCAGCGATAACAGAGAAGAGATTGAAGTTCATGGCGGTAACCCTCGTGTTCGTTTGGTTGAGTGGCCGGGGAAGGCCTTGGAGCCAAACTTACGCCCGAGGGTTGAACCTTAGAAATGCTTTGAAACACTAGCCCCTATCAATACAATTAATACAAAGGCTCAGGCCCCACGCGGCGGGGCCTGTGGCTTATTGACGCAGCAGGAACTTGAGGTCGCTGGGGGCATCGATCGGCAGTTTTTGCACGGTTTTACCCAGCAGACCGGTCTTGGGATCGCGTTCAACCACCACGATTTCATTGCTTTTCTGATTGGCGATCAACAAGAACTTGCCGCTGGGGTCCAGGCTGAATTCGCGCGGATGGTCGCCTTCGACCGAGCGCTGCTGCACCTGCTTGAGGTGAGCGGTGGCCGGGTCGATGCTGAACACCAGGATATGGTTGGCCGTGCCCCGGTTGCTCACATACAGGAACTTGCCGTCGCTGGAGGCATGCAGCGCCGCACCGGCTTTGTCCGACACCGGTTGCCCGGTGGCGTAATCCACCAACTGGGTTTGGGTCAGCTTGCCGTCGGCGTAATCGAACACCGCCACCTGGGCGCTCATCTCGGTGGTCAGCCAGGCGTGCTTGCCATCGGCGCTGAACAGCAGGTGACGCGGGCCGCTGCCCGGTGGCAACTGCACCGATGCAGGATTGGCCGGGGTCAACGGCTGCTCGTGGTTGGCCTTGGGGTCGTAGCGGTAGGCAAACACCTTGTCGGCCCCCAGGTCCTGGACAAACACGTACTTGCCGTCCGGCGACGACACTACCGAGTGCACATGGTTGGACGCCTGGCGCTCAGGGTTGACGCGGCTGGCCGGGTGCGCGCTCAGCTGCACCGGCGGCGAGAGTTTGCCCGTGGCGTCCACCGGCAGGATCGCCAGGCTGCCACCCGGATCTTCCAGCACCGAGTAGTTGGCGACGAACAGGTAGCGCCCGTCAGCAGCGAGGCTGGAGTGGGTCGGCTCGTTGCCCAGGCTCTGTACCTGGTTGATCAAGGTCAGTTGATGATTCTGCGGGTCGATGCGGTAGCTGCTCACGCGACCGACCGCGTCTTTTTGCCCCGGGCCATTTTCGTTGACCACGAACAGGTGTTGCTGGTCTTTGGAGACCGTCAGCCACGAGGGGTTGGCGGCCTTCGCAGCCAATACCGGTTTGCCCTCGAACTGGCCGGTGCGGCTGTCGAATTGCAGGCGGTAGATGCCTTCGCTGCTACCGGCGGTGTAGCTGCCCACCAACAGTTCATAGGTATCGGCCGGTGCAGCCTGCACCGACATTGCACCGACACTGCCCGCCATCAGCAGGGGCCAGAATTTACGCATCATCATCGGCTTCGTCCTCGTCGTTATTGTTATCACCCTTGATCGCACTCAAGCAGACCAGGCGATGCTCACCGTCGTCGTTCAGCAGCAGCCAGCTTTGCAGGGTCTCATCAAAAGTCGCGGCACTCAGCTGTTCTGGACTGAATCTCCAACGCTTGAGTTCCCGACCGTCCATGCTTTCGATCAGCAGGTGTTGGTCGAACGTGAACTCGAAGGCGTGCAGCCCGTTGATGATCAACATGTCGCTGGTAGTCAGAGCAGTGGTCAGGGCGTCGGCAGTCATTACTAAATCAGTCATCTGGAGAAGAAGAGCAAGCATGATAGGCGAGTTTCGCCCCAGCACCCAACGTGCCCTGTCGCTTGAGGTAATTGAATACCCCTCCTCCCACGCCAAGCCGGCGTTAAGTAATCAAGCATCGCACCGATGCCCAATGATTGCGCAGAAGAGGACCTCAAGATGCCATCCCCTAACCTTTCCACACCCAGCGTGGCCCAAGCCGTCAGCGCAACCTTCGCCAGCCGCCCCACGTTTGAATCCGTCGTGCAGCGCACCTTCACGGCAGCGATCAGCGAACATTATCCGGGCCTGGCGCTGGACTGGTCCACGCTTCAACTGGCCCTGCCGGTGGCCGGTGGCGCCTGGCGGTTCGAGCCCTTTGCGGCAAAAATACTCGACTACCTGGCGTCCGGTACACCGGTGGACTTCAACGAGGTGGGCGCGCTGGCACCGTACCTCACCCAGCGACCACCGACGCCGATTAAAACACCCACCGGCCATTGGCTGGACATGCACGTCATCGATACGCTGGTCCGCGAACTCCCCTGGTCGGTGCCCATCGGCCTGCAAAACGCCCTGACTGATTACTGGAACCCCACACCTGAAGACGCCACCAACCGTTGGCGCTGGCTCAGTGACACACTGCGCGACACCCTGCAACTGGCCGCCCTGCAACAACCAGACTTAAGCGATGCCGCGCGCCAGACCCTGCAACAGGTGATCAACTGCCCTGCCTACGCACAACGGGTGAAACGCTATGGCACGGCGGCGACCTATGCCTACACCCTGGAAACCCGACTGCACCACGACAATCAGGACAGTGCGCTGCTGAGCCCACAGCTGATGCTGGTGCGTACGGTCAATACCGACACGGTCGTGCTGCTGTGCCAGCCCGATGGCACCCTGCGCACCTTCGCCTCGGTCGACGCATTGGGTCAATACTGGAGCGAGCACGTCGCCGGCCATTACATTATCGAGGCCGTGACCTGGGAACGCTACGAAGTGCAAGGCTCTGTGTTCGAGCACCAGGCAGCGCTGATCCTCAACCAGCAGTTGCAACACATCGGCGCGCTGCGCCTGCCCAGCGATCTGGGCTTAAGCAACCTGCAAGCGCTCTATCGCGACATCAGCGACCCTGCGCACGCCTTTCTCGACGAGCCCCAGACTGCGACGACGTTTGAAAACACGTTGCGCGAAAAACTGCCGGGCTGGCTGCAACACGCATCCACCGAGCAACGTGCGGCTTACCGTCGACACAGCCTGGGCCTGGCCAGCAACATCCGGCTCAACAAGGGGCAGACCTTTCTCAGCGACATCACGGATATTCACGGTTTTACCGTCAACGCCTTGACCCAGGCCCTTGAAACAACGGCAAAGGGCAGCGCGGCCGCCCCAGAGTCCTACCACCCTGACAACGTGCAGTTGACCTTCACCCATTACATCGGCGCGATCGGTGCCGTAGGCATTCCTGACATCCAGCGCATGAGCCTGACCGAACTGGCGATCCGCAACCTGGTGGGCCAGCCCAAAGGCACATTGACCCTGGCACACAGCGACGGCCTGCCCCTGCCCGCCTGGCTGACGCCCGATTACATCACCCGCGGCGACGGGTTGATCGAACGCGTCGATATTGGCACGACCTATCCGGACTACCTGAAACAACAGTTATTGAGCGAATCCCCCCAGGCCCTGGCGCGCCAACGACTATTCGCCGATCAACTGCGCGACCAGTTACCGCTGATGGCGCTGGAGCTGCACCTGAAAAATGAAGCGTCGATCACCAACCTTGGCGCGCGCTATGTCGCCGCGCTGGTCCAGTCCGACCCCGACGAGCGCCGAGTCGATGGCAACGCCGTAGTGCTTCGCTGCCTGGCGCTGCTGCGCAACCTCGAGGCGCCGATGGACGTGGTCGCCAACATGTTCATCATTGAAGCGCTGGACAATACCACCGGCCCGCATCTGCTCTATCGCCCGCTGTACCCCGACGCGCTGCGCGAATTCGCCACGCGTGAAGACTTGCTTAACGCCATCGCCCAACCCGGCGCGCTGCAAACCAGCGTATTGACCTGGCTACCCGAGGCGGCACGCCCGGTCTATGACAATGGCGGCTTCCTGGAACCGCACTACATACGCTTCGGCCTGGGTGATGAGTTCGCGCCAATCACGACGCCATCACCCGCGTACCTGGCCGACAACGGCGCCAGCCATGAACTGCTGCAATACCTGCTCAACGGGCAGTTGTTCGACTACCTCTACGGCAGTAACGCCGGGGCATTGATCGACCAGGCCAGCACCACGGCCGTCTCCACCCGGAGCAGCCGCTGGCAGATGCTGCTGGAAACCGGCGGCGCAGTGTTCGCCAGCCTGGTGCTGCCACTGTTGCGCGGGCCGGCGCTGCTTTCCGCCTGGCTGGTGACGTTGGCGGCAAGTCTGGAGCAAGACGTACCGGCGCTGCAAAGCCAGGACCCGGTGACACGGGAACTGGCGGGCGCCGACGTGTTGATCAGCCTGGCAGGGGTGCTGGGTGACCTGGTCCCGGTGACAACACGGGCCACTCCTCTGCCCAGCCCACTCCGGCAACAGGCGTTACGCCCGCCGGCGCCTCGACTGTTGCCGGAGCAGTGGCCACGGCCCAAGACGCCGTCGGTGAACGAAGGCGCAGTGATGATGGCCGGCCATGAGCCCGACGCACGCGGCTCGGCACTCGACTTGAGTTTCGCCAGCGGGCGCAATCGGCTGTCGGCCGAGCAAACCGCTCGCCTGCTGCGTTTGCGCGTACCTCGCCCGGCCACATTGCCAGCACCGGTAATGAGCGGCCCGCGCAAGGGGTTGTATGTGATCTACCGGACATGGCATGTGTTGCTCGATGAAAACCTCTACCGACTCAACCTGTTGAGCGACGGCAGCGTCGCTGTCATCGACCCCTTTGACGCCAGCCGGCAGGGCCCGTTCGTAAAAGCCGATGCCCAGGGCCATTGGTCGGTCGACCTCAACCTGCGCCTGCGCGGCGGCATGCCGCCCAAGCGCATCGCCGCCGAACGACAGCGCAAGGCCCAGCGAAAAATCCAGTTGGAGGATCAATGGCACGATTTCCTCGCCCAGCAAGTACCGCTGCAAAGAGCGGCGGATATCGCGCAAAGCGTGATGGAGCGATCGGAACAGGACACACGTTTTACCCCCCAGCAACTCGCCGCCCAGCGCCGACAGTTCGATGCGGCCTTGCAGCGCCAGACAGCGCAGTATCAAGCTCTGTTGGAATCGGTCGACGAACGCCTGGAACTGGGTATTGCGTTACCGGCACAAACCGTCCTGGCCTTCATGGAAAACACCATCAACAATGCGCGCAAATCCGTCGTGATGGCGGAAAAAGACCGTGCGCAACTTTATTTGGCCAACAGCCGATTCACCACCAGCGGGTTGCCGCTGCCGTACATCATCGCCAGGGAGTACACCCGCTACCTTGGGTTTATCAAGGAACTGAGCGACATCAACGAACGCGCCATGGTCAGCCTTGACCTCAGGGATCGACACCTGGCGTCGCTCTACAGCCAGGGTGCCGAAGGCATCAAGGTGTTCGAACGCCTGACCGCGGACCGCCCGGAAGCGGAGATCAGCTTCTTCAGCGTCGCCGGGCTGCAATTGATGACCTTACGCGCCTTGACGGTGAAGCAAGCCAGCATCGGCCTGCTGGAAGGTCTGGACGCCCTCATCGACCCCTTGCGGGTGCAGGTACGCTCGCATTCAGAACTCAAGACCCTCGAACTCAGCCCCGTGGAATTGCGCGAAGCCTTGGAAAGCCTGGTCGAGCAGTATGGCCAGGCCCTGGACGGACTGCAGGGTATTCGTGAGGTAAACGCCGAAGAACTGGAGCCGCACTACTTCGACAAGATGTTCACCCTTATCGAACGTTTTTATACCGATGCCAGCCAGCAACTGGCGAACGAGATCAAGCCCGAGCCCAAACCGCGCAAGCGCCCACCCAAACGTCCTAAAATCAGCACAGGCCGCCCACAGAAAAAACTGATCAAGACCCACGCCGGCGCTGTACTGATCGGTGATCTGAAGCCCGCTGGCACGCGCTATCCGACTGAAGCGGTGGAAATACATGCTGAGGACGACCAGCAATTGATCGCCACCTACCTGCGCGACAACGGCGCCTGGAGGGTGTTGCCATCTCCCTCCCCCCCGCAACCGGCCGCCCCGGCGCGGCCACTCAACGTGGTCAAGGGCGAGGCACGCAAGCTGTTCGCCATGCTGGAGGAACACTTCAAGCGCGCCGAGCGCTACAAGACGCTTTGCCGCTATCCGCAGGAAATCGAAGAGCTAATGAACCAGGATGCGATCCGCCTCGACACCGTCGCCGGCGAACTGGACAAGGCGATTCTGGCGCAACCGACCGAGTCTCGACTGGCGGCCGACCAGGCCCTGGTCGAGGCCATGCGCGAAGGCGTGCTGCGCCTCAAACGCAAGGGCCACGAACTGCGCACCGCATTGAGCCTGGCACTGCCACCCACCCACGGTAACCTGCAATTCCTGTTCGACCAGCAGTTGATACAGGTCGCCCGGCTGGGTGAGCGCATTGCGCTGACCGGCACGCGTAAAGACTTTATCCAGGAGTACGCGATCAATGATCGTCGCGGATACCCGCTGTGGTATGCGCACTTTCACTACGCCACGGCAAACACGCCCAAGGCCGACTATGGCGTGGCGCACCTGAAAACCATCGCCCAACGCAAGCAAAGCTATTACTCGCTGCTGGACACGGCACACAGCCCGCAAGCCGTGGTGGACGTTCATCGCG
Organism: Pseudomonas lactucae; assembly: GCF_016937615.1. Classification (GTDB taxonomy): domain Bacteria; phylum Pseudomonadota; class Gammaproteobacteria; order Pseudomonadales; family Pseudomonadaceae; genus Aquipseudomonas; species Aquipseudomonas lactucae. The sequence goes on from NZ_JAFHKI010000025.1 coordinate 36,953, forward strand.
CCATGCTCGGTAAAAACCTGGCCGAGCGCTGGTTCCTGCCACTGGCGCCATGACGGATTGACGCGGTGGCCGGATCCGGCGCCGCGTTCGTCAACGCCCCTCATATCCGGAAATGAATCCCCGGACACAATGCAACCCAACGCATCCGGCATGTTCGCGTGGTCGCTTGAAACAGCTGATCACGCATTTCGCCTGCCGCCCCTCCCGGCAGTCGTTATGTTTCACCCGCCGCATCATGCTCATTCACACCAAGGAGGCGCTCGCATGCTATCAACCGCTAACACCCAACGACCGTTCATTGGGGTACTGCCCCCCGAACCTGTTCCTCCAACCCAGACGAGCCACTCGCCCAGGCAACCGCTGCCAACCCACGATCCGCTGAACCCGACGCCAAGCAACCCAGTGCGGCACCCGCGGGCACTCACGCGCTCACCGCTGGAGAATCCCTCGGAACCCACGCCTGCCAATCGCACAGAACAGTCGATTGCCGCGCATTTCGCCAGCCGCCCCACCCTGCGCGCGGTGGTTGCACAGTTGCTCAATGCCCAGATCAAGCACGTGTATCCTCAGTTGGCGTTCGACATCAGCGACACCTCACTGGCCGTCCCTCGCAGCGCGGCAACAGCGCAGTACGACCTGACACCGCTGCTGGACCTGGCCCTCGATCACCTGGCCAACGGCACCGAACTGGACTTCACCGAGCGTGACGGCAAACCGTGTCGGTTGTTCAAGTCGAGCAATTTCACTGACGTACGCTACCTCGACTCCACCACCGGGCGGTCCGTCGCACCGGACCTGCAGGCCATCGAACTGGCGATCCTCGGCCTGCGCGCCAACCTCAAGACCGCCTATGCCCAGGCCTTGAGCCAATACTGGGGGCAACCGGCATTCGCGCCTGACGCCCGATAGCAACGCGTCCCCCAATCACTGGGCATGGCTGAGCGACACCCTCAACGACACCTTGCGCATCGCCGGCCTCAAACAGCCCGGCCTGGATGCGCAACAGCGTCAGACACTCGATCAGGTCACACAGTACCCGGACCCGGCAGATCGTCAGCGCGCGGCCGGCGATGACGCCGCCCAGGTGTTCGTGGTGAGCTCGACCCTGAGCAAAGGAGAAATTTCCCACCAGGTTCAGAGCCCTGACCTGCTGATCACGCGCCAGGTCGACGGACGCACGGTGGTCCTGCACACCTCGGCCGCCGGGGTGATCACGCCCTACCCATCCCTGGAGGCGTTTGCCGTGGCCTGGGAGCGTCAGCTGGCGCAACGCTTTGAGTTCGATCGGCTCAGCTGGAAGTGCAGCGCGCCGGACGGCAATGTGTTCGATACCCAGGCCGCCGTTATCCTCGCCCAACAGTTGCAACATATACAGGCCATACAGCTGCCTGCACACGGTAGCGTCGACGCGCTGGAGCAACTGTTTGCCCAGGCTGGCGATCCGGCGCCCTGGTTCGCCAATACTGCGCCGCTGTCTTCGCCCCGTCTTGAGCCGATGAAACGCAATATGCCGGATTGGCTCACCCGTGCCAGCGATGCCGAACAGTTCAGCTATCAACGCCATGCCCTGGCGCTGGCCAGCAGCATGCAGCGCAACCAGGGCCGCACCTTCCTGACGGATATCCCCGATATCCGCACCTTCGCCCGACAGCAACTCGACGAACAGCTGCGCGCCGACGGGTATACGGCCGACGACCTGGAGATTACCTTCCAGGTGCCGGTCGGAGACATGGGCAGTGGCTATATCGAACCCGTGAGGATGAGCCTGGTGGACATGGCTCTGGAAAACCTCGCAGGCCTGCCCAACGGCGCAATGAGTATCCGCGTGCGCGGCGCCCCGGTCGACGACCCGCACCTGTCGCAACGGCTCAAGGACGTAATCAGCCAGGTTGATATTGGTCGCACCTATCCGGCCCTGCTGAATCGGCACTTGCTCGGCACTGATGCCCAGGCACGGGCGCGCGAAACATTGTTTGTCGAACAGGTGCCGATCCAGCTGAACATGCAGGCCATGGAACTCAAGCTCAGGGGCCAGGCCGGCCTTACCGACCAGGGCTGTCGAATGATCGAGGCCGCGATGCGGCCCGGCAGCGGCCCGCGTGAAGTCGACGGTCAGTCGATCACCGTGCGGCCCCTGGCGTTTATCCGCAAGCCTGGAGCAACACCGGACATCGTCGAGAATATGTTCCTGATCGAGCCGCAGGACTCGACGCGCGGCCCGCACATACTCTATCGCCCGCAGCTCACGCCGTCCTTGCAGGAATTCGCCAGCCGCGACGCACTGCTCAAGGCCATCCAGGCGCCCGGTCCCTTGCAACAAAGCATCCTGGCCTGGCTGCCGGACGATAAAGCCCGCGCGGTATATGGCAACGGTGGTTTCCATACCCCCCACATAGCCCGTTATGGCGTGTTCAATGAGTTCGATGCACCCGAAACACCCACCCCCACCGTCCTCGCTACCGACGGGTATGCCGCCGCCCAGGCCTTGCATCAGGACGTGTTGAACGGTGACCTGCTCAAGCATCTGTTCACGGCGAACGCGAACAGCCTGGTCACACTCGCGCAGGGCCAATCCACGTCCAATGCGCAAAGTCGCTGGGCAAGCCACAAGCAATTGGGCTGGCTGCTGTTCAACACCCTGCTGCCGATACTGCGCGGACCCGGCGCCATGGTCGGCTGGTTGGCGCAATTGGCCAGCGTCGAGAATGACATCCAGCAAATCGCTGATCCCGGCCATCGCGACCCGACGGCCGCCACCGTCGATCTGTTGCTCAACCTGGCCATGCTGCTGACCCATTCCAGGCCCGCCTCGGCAACCTCACGCACAGACCACACGATACCCTTTGAACAACGGCCGGACGTCGCCGTTCCCCTGGCTCGCACTCAAGAAGCCGACGTGAGCGCGCAGACGGCCCTGATCCATCAGGCACCCACCGATACGTTCGTTGAGCAAGCTGGCGGAACCTTCGATTTTGCCTTTTCAAGCCCACGCCGGCTGACCGCCGCCCAGCAAGAACGCTTGAATGCCTTCAGTGTCCCGGCGCCCGACACGCCAGGAGCGCCGCTGAGCAGCGGTGCGACCAAGGGCTTGTATTCGATCGACGCGCAGCTATACGCCCGTATTGATCGTCAGTGGTTCCGGGTGGCGCATGACACAGAGGGTGTCGTTATCATCGATCAACACGACCAGACGCGAACCGGACCTGCCTTGGCATCTGACGATCAAGGCCACTGGCGTATCGATACCCGGCCCAGGCTGAGGGGCGGCATGCCCAAGACAAAACTCAAGGCCAGGTTGGAGAACAGCCTGAGGGCCAAGGAACAAAATGATCTTCTCTATCGCAACAGTTACGCGGAGCTCTTACAACATGCCCGTGCTCACGAAACCGCGACAGCCGCCCTCAGCGGCGACTTTGGGCAGTACGAACTGGTTCAGAAAGAGCTCGCCACGCTCTGGAAGCTGGCCAACAGCGAAGTCGGGGAACAGTTTTCCACGCGATATCGCCAGCAATTGAACATCGCAGACGCGCGCCTGTCCGACCTGAAACAAAAACTCAACGATCTTCAATCACTCACGCGAACAGTGCTGGAAGCCGGTGAGAAAACCATTGCAATCATCAGCCCGAAAAAAATCTCCGGTGCCGATGACTTGTCCGAATACAAACAGGATCGCTCGCAGATCTACGAGAGCTTGCTCCGAACAGTCGGGAATATTAAGACTTTCCAGCAGTACCTGTTCAACGAAAGCAATCTCAGAGCCGCCAGCGGAGCGCCGATGTCTGAGTTGTTCAAAGTGGCCAAACAAGGGGTCCCACACGCCTACGACGAGCTAGTCGAAGCCTTCGAAGTCACCTATCAAAATAGGCAAGCCCTCTGGCAGACCAAGTGCGACGTCAGTGCACTGTTCGAAAAATGGACGCGTGATTCTCCCTTCGGCAACAAGCACGCCCAGGCCTTTCTCAAAAGCAGGAACATCAAGCCCCCTGCGATCAGCGCGCTGGCCGACCGGCTGTCGATGCTGGTGAATCTCAAGGAATTGAGCATCGACCGTACAGCCAGTGCACAGGGCGCCGACAACCAGTTTCAGTTGAACCGCTTCAGCGCAACGCAAGTCATACCCGTCAACCAGTCCTTCCTTGCCCAACGCGAGTACCAGGGCTACAGCCTCAATGAACGCAAGGCAGCGCTGCAAACCATCATTGATACCTACCGGCAGATGCAGAGCGACAGCGTGTTTCTGTACGACAACCATCCCTCCATGTTTCGCGCCGAGTACCACAAGCTGTTCAATAGTCACCTCAGCGGGATCATCGCCGAAGCTGAAGCAGACCTGTCGGAGGTGATCCGTGAAGAGCAGCATTTGATCCCCGTGTCTGCTGCGCAGAGCGAGAAACAAAATAAACCGCACAACCAACGGGTGTTCAACACGCGGGACAAACAAACCCTGATCGGCACGTTGAAGCCGCCGGAACAGGGGCCCGGCTACTCCTTCAATGTCATTGAGGTAGTCAACCCGGAAACCAACGAACCGATTGCCACCTATTACGAGCACCCCAATGAGCACGAATGGGTCAAGGTCAGGTTCGGCGACAACCAGCCACCACAAACGCCGCAGCCTTCGTCGCCCAAACCTCTGGCGACCTATAAGGCCCAGGCCGAGAAGCTGCTCGAAGACGCAGCCAATACCGAACGAACCATCCTGTTTCAGAAAAAGAAACTCAGCGACCCGCAGCGTCGAGATACCGTCAACCCGCTGGACTGGAACGATATGCTGCAAGATCAGGCCGATAAGCTTGAGCAGATCGCCCGACAAACCGAAGCCAGCCATGGTAAACGGCCAGAAGCCACTGAACTGGTCGCCCAATGGCGTGCCAGCGCCAGCGAGCTACGGAAAAAGGCGCGCCAGCATTGCGCCGACGGCTACAAGGTGCTGCCGCCGAAACCGGAAAACGTCGATTTCCTGTGGCGCCATGGTTTCGTCGATATCAACCTGGTACGGCGGGACATTCCCACTAAAAGCGGCGATGTTTTTACCGAATACGCGGTTCGGGACAAAGGCAAGATCGACGTGCTGTGGTATGCGCATTTCCATTACCCGGAAAAAGGCGCGCCTCGCGGCAGCTATACCGCCGCTCACCTGAAAATCCCCTCCCAACGCACCAAGACCCAGAAAGATCTAATCAGGGAAGCCAGCAATCATGAGGTGGAGCGAATCATCGCTCGCGGATCGCAGCGCCCCTGGATGAGAAGCTGTTTCTGAAGTTGTAAACGCTGAGCCGGTTGAGGGGCAATTGCGCTCAACCGGCCACACGGTGGGATAACGTGCGCTTAGTGAGCGAACAGCGAATTGCCCTTCTGCCCCGCCAATTTCTCGGGTTTGATCAGGAACCGCGCCAGCGCCGGCAGCAGCCACAGCGCGCCGAACATGTTCCACAAGAGCATGAAGGTGAGCATCAGGCCCATGTCGGCCTGGAACTTGATCGCCGAGAAAATCCAGGTGCACACGCCGATGGCCAGGCACAGGCCGGTGAACAGCACGGCTTTACCGGTGGATTTGAGCGTCTGGTAATAGGCCTCCTGCAAGGGCAGGCCCGCGCGCAGGAAGCTTTCCAGGCGGCTGTAGATGTAGATGCCGTAGTCCACGCCAATGCCCACGCCCAGCGCCACTACCGGCAAAGTCGCGACCTTGACGCCAATGCCCATGAACGCCATCAGCGCGTTGCCCAGTACCGAGGTCAGCACCAGCGGCAGCACGATGCATAGGGTCGCGGCCCAGGAGCGGAAGGTGATCATGCACATGGTCGCCACGCACAGGTACACCAGGATCAGGATGGTCAGCTCCGATTCCTTGATCACTTCGTTGGTGGCCGCTTCGATCCCGGCATTACCGGCGGCAAGGATGAATTCCAGGCCGTCCTTGTTGTTGTCCTTGGCGAAGTCATGCACCGCATGCACCGCGCGGTCGAGGGTTTCGGCCTTGTGATCGTTGAGGAACACCAGTACCGGCGCCAGAGAGCAATTGTTGTTGTACAGGCCGTCGGCACGGGCGATGGAGTTGTTCAGTACATCCGGGTTACGCGACAGGGTTTCCCACTTCAGGTTGCCCTCGTTCATGCCCTTGATCATCTGCTTGGACACGGTCACCAGCGAGATCGCCGACTGCACGCCCTCGGTGTTCTGCATCTTCCACATCAACTGGTCGATGGGCGCCATGGCTTCATAGCGCGAGCAGCCTTCGGCCTTGGTCTTGACCATCACCACCAGTACGTCCGAGCTGGTGGAGTAGTTGCTGATGATGAAGTTGTTGTCTTTGTTGTAGCGTGAGTCCGGGCGCAGTTCCGGCGCGCCTTGATCCAAGTCGCCGATCTTCAGGTTCTGGCTGTACCAGAGGCCGCCGCCAAACGCGACCAGTGCCAGCAGGACCGAGACCGGTGCCACTTTGGCGCTGGCGAATCTGGACAGCAGGCGCCAGAACGGATGGTCGCGGTGCGCGTCTTTCTTGCTCCTGGCGATGGCGCGGTGGCTGATGCCGGCATAGGAAATCGCCACCGGCAGCAGAATCAGGTTGGTGAACACGATCACCGCAACGCCGATGGACGCACCGATGGCCAGTTCACGGATCACACCGATGTCGATGATCAGCAGAGTAATGAAGCCCACCGCATCCGCCAGGATCGCGATCATCCCCGGCAGGAACAGTTGGCGGAAGGTGCGCCGTGCCGCAGTGAGTGCGTTGTCCGCCTCGCTGGATTGCAGGGCGATACCGTTGATCTTCTGCACGCCGTGGGAAATACCGATGGCGAAGATCAGGAACGGCACCAGCATCGAGTACGGGTCCAGCCCGAAGCCGAAAAAATGCATCAGCCCGAGTTGCCAGACCACCGCCACCAGCGTCGTGCTCAACACCGCGACGGTGCTGCGCAGGCAGTTGGTGAACCACAGCAGCAGCACCAGGGTGATGACAAACGCGATGCCGAAGAACAACACCACCATCACCAGGCCGTCGATCAGGTCGCCGACCTTCTTGGCAAAGCCGACGATGTGGATCTTGACGTTGGGGTTCTGCGCTTCGAACTTGTCGCGGATCTTGTCTTCGAGCTCATGGGAGAACTTGCGATAGTCCAGGGCCAGCAACTTGCCCTGGTCCTGCGGATCCGGGTAGGCCTCCAGCAGCGGGATGTCGACGATGCTCGACTTGAAATCGTTGGACACCAGACGCCCGACCTGGCCGGACTTGAGCACGTTATTGCGCAGTTGATCGAGGCTCTGCGCCGAGCCGTTGTAGCTTTGCGGGATGACTTCGCCCCCGGCAAAACCTTCTTCGGTCACTTCGGTCCAGCGTACGCTGGGGCTCCACAGCGACTTGAGGCCCGAGCGGTCGACGCCGGAGATGTAGAACACCTCGTCATTGATCTGACGCAGGGTCTCCATGTAGTCCTTGGTGAAGATGTCACCGTCCTTGGCCTCCACCGAGATGCGCACGGTGTTGCCCAGGTTCGCCAGGTCGTTGCGATGCTCCATCATCTTTTCGATGAAGGGGTGCTTGAGGGGGATCATCTTTTCAAAGCTGGTGGACGGGCGAATCAAGGTTGCCTGCCAGAACAGGAACACGCTCACCAACAGGCAGATGATGATCACTGCCGGGCGGTTGTTGAAGATCAGGCGCTCAAGAAAGGTCGCTTTATCGTTGTGATGACTGCTCATACTTTCCCCGCCTTGTTATTGTTTTGTCGGTTCAGCGCCGGCTGGCGTGGCAACACGCACACCGCCCTGCCCCGCGAGGATCAAGTTTCCATTACCCGCCGCCGTGACCGCCGACAGCGAAATGCGGTCCGGGCGATTGAAGACGCTGAAGGTCTGGCCGTCGTCGTGGCTCACCACTACGCTGCCGCCGTTGCCGACCACCACGATGGAACCATCCTCCAGCAAGGTCGCGCCCGACAAACCGAACTCCAGGGCACCCCGCGCGGCGTTCAATTGGACCTGCTCCCAGGTGCCGCCGAAATCCGTGGAACGGTAAAGGTTGCCGCGCAAGCCATAGGCTAGAAGCGTCTGCGTCTGCGCGGTGCCAATCACGCCAAACAGCGAGCCCTCGTAGGGGCCTTCGAGTTTTTCCCAGGTCTGGCCGTCGTCGCTGGAGCGGAACATGCTGCCCTGCTCGCCGACGATGAACAGGCCGGCGTCCTTGATCTGGGCGATGGCGTTGAGGTGGTATTGGTCTTCGTTGTCGAGGCGGTCGCTGACGTCGGCCCAGGTCTGGCCGCCGTCGGTGGTTTCGATCAGCGCGCCGTAGGCGCCGACGGCCAGGCCGTGGCGGGTGTCGTTGAACCACACATCGAGCAACGGTGCTTCGCGCTTGAGGTCCTGGTATTGCTGGGTCCAGGTGGCGCCGCCATCGGTACTGGCGAGGATTTGCGCGTCATGGCCCACGGCCCAACCGTGTTGCTCATCGGCAAAAAATACCGCGGTGAGCAACTGCCGGGTCGGCACTTTGGCCTGGACCCAGGTGGCGCCCTGGTCATCGGAATAGAGGATATGCCCGCGATCACCGACCGCCACCAGGCGCTTGCCGGCATGCACCACATCGATCATCAGGCCTTTGGCGGCCTTGGGGGATTCAATCGCGAACACTGCGGCGGTGGGGGTATCGCCGGCGGCGTGGACGGCGGTCGGCACCGCGACGGCGCCAAACAGCGAGAGCGCTGTGGCCAGCAACGCGACCCTGCGTGCGGCGCGTGGGCGGCAAACAACCCAACCCATGACAGGCTCACTCATAGACCTTTCTCCTATTTATTATTGTTAGGTCTTGCCTTGCCGGGCGCCGAAACCTGCAATCTAGAGCGCCTGAAGGAAGCAGGGGCCATCCTATCGGGCTTTGGAATCGTCTGACAATCAGCGCTACGTTATCTTTTGTTAACTGACGGCTTTTGGCCATGTGGTGAATATAGCCGCATTCGCCAGGCTGATTGCCGAGCGAGTAATGAATTTTTATTCCACCTATTGAGTTTAGAGAATTTTTATTCCATTAATACGCACTCTGAAAACAATAATCCAAAGGACCACGGCAATGCGTGAACTCGGAATCGGCTTGATCGGCACAGGCTTCATGGGCCGAGCCCATGCCTTGGCATTCAACAATGCGCGGGCGGTATTCGAGCTGCCGGTACAGCTCAAGCTGGCCGCCCTGGCCGATGCCGACACCGAACGCGCCCAGCGCTGCGCCACCGCCTGGGGTTTTGCCCAGGCCCATGGCGACTGGCAAGCGTTGATCAACGATCCCAAGGTCGATGTCGTGGCCATTACCACGCCCAATCACCTGCATTACCCCATGGCCATGGCGGCGATCGCGGCGGGCAAGGCGGTGTATTGCGAAAAGCCCCTGGCCGTGAGCCTCGAACAGGCCGACGCCATGCGCCGCGCCGCTAGCGCCGCCGGTGTCGTCACGCGGGTGGGATACAACTACCAGCACAACCCGATGATCACACTGGCGCGGCAGATCATCGCCAATGGCGAACTGGGCGACATCATCAGCTTCCAGGGCGAGTTCAGCGAAGACTTCATGGCAGACCCGGCATCACCGTGGTCATGGCGCTGCGAAGTCGCGCACGCCGGCGGCGCCCTGGCGGACCTGGGCAGCCACTTGCTGTCGATGGCGCGGTACCTGGTGGGCGATGTGGTCAGCGTGTGCGCCGACTCCCACACCGTGCATGCCCTGCGCCCTGCGGTAAAAGGCAGCAACGACTTCAAGGCCATCGCCGTGGATGACCAGGTGCATGCGCTGCTGCGTTTCGCCAACGGGGCACGCGGCACGGTGAGTAGCAGTTGGCTCAAGCACGGTTACAAAAACCACCTGAGTTTCGAGATCAGCGGGACCAAAGGCACGCTCGCCTTCGACCAGGAGCGCTTGAATGAACTGCGCCTGTGCCGTGTCGGTCAGGACGGTTTCCAGCGTTTGCTGGCAGGTCCTGCCCTGCCCGGCTACGCGGCGTTCAGCCCGGCTGCGGGGCACCAGTTGGGCTACAACGAACTGAAGACGCTGGAAGTACAGGAGCTGATCATGGCCGTGGCCGGGCAAGGGGCGGACGGCACTGATTTTGAGGCGGCGTGGGAAGTGGAGCGGCTGGCGACGGCGATTCGCATGGCCGCCCAGGAAGAACGCTGGGTCAACGTGAACTCGGTTTGAAACACAATGCAAAACTCCTGTGGGAGGGGCTGCATTGTTTCTTCTTTGGCTTCTTAGAACCGACCGTTTCTTAAGTCAATCGCAGTTCCAATGTGGGAGGGAGCTTGCTCCCGATAGCGGTGGGTCAGTGGATATCTACGTGACTGATTCACCGCCATCGGGGGCAAGCCCCCTCCCACATTGGATCACCGACATACCTTTAAATCAGCGCAAGGCGCGGCGCAGCACTTTACCCACTGTCGTTTTCGGCAGCTCAGTGCTGCGAAACTCCACATACCTGGGCACCTTGTAGCCGGTGAGGTATTCCCGGCAGTGGGCGAGGATCTGCTCCTGGGTCAGGTTCGGGTCCTTGCGCACGACGATGATCTTGACCTTCTCCCCGCTCACCCCATCCT
>NZ_JAFHKI010000250.1 GCF_016937615.1 Pseudomonas lactucae
CGCCTGCTGCCCAGCGGCGAAATCGGCCGCGTGTCGGTGCTCAAGGACTGGCGCGGGCTGAAGGTCGGCGACAAGCTGATGGAAGCGGTGATTGGCGTGGCCGAGCAACGTGGCCAGACCAAGCAGTTCCTGAGTGCGCAGGTGTATGCCGCGCCGTTCTATGAGCGGCTGGGCTTCGAGATTGTCAGTGAAGAATTCCTGGAAGTCGGGATTCCGCATGTGGATATGGTCCGCGGGGGCTGATTCGAGACCGAGTCGCCGCCATCGGGGGCAAGCCCCCTCCCACACTTGACTGCATTACAAGTCAGGGTTGGTAGACCTTCTCGAAGCCTTCACGGATCTTGTCTTCGGGCAACTCATCGGCAATAAACACGATCACACTTTCGCGCGTCTCGCCTTCGGCCCATTCGGTATCCCAGTCGAAGCCATAGAGCTTCAACACGCCCTGGAACACCATGCGCCGGTCTTCCCCGGCAATGTTCAGCACGCCCTTGTAGCGCAGCAGTTGCTTGCCGTGGTCCCCCAATAGCGCATTCATGAACTCGCTGAGGCGGTCGATATCCAGCGGCTGCTCGGTACGCAGCACCAAACTGGAGATGCGGTCGATGGACGGTGCCTGGCTCACCGGGCGCAGGCTCATGCCGGCGTTGAGGTTGAAGCCGCGTACATCGAGCAGTTCGGCTAAATCAATCTTGCCGTGCTCGACCACGCGAATCGGCGCACGGCGGTTGATGCGGGTCAGGCGTTCACTGAGCGCCTCGAAGGTGGCGTCATCCACCAGGTCACGCTTGCTTACCAGCAGGCGGTCGGCGAAACCGATCTGCGCCTGGGCGATGGTCTGGGTCAGGTGATGTTCGGCGTGCGCCGCGTCCACCAGGGTGATAATGCCGTCGAGGATGTAACGCTCGCGCAGTTCTTCATCGATAAAAAAGGTCTGGGCCACTGGCGCAGGGTCGGCCAGGCCGGTGCATTCGATCACCAGGCGGTCGAAGGCGATTTCACCGCTGTCCAGGCGTTCGAGCAACAGGTACAGAGCCTTGGTCAGGTCCGTGTGGATGGTGCAGCACACGCAGCCGTTGGACAGGGTCATGACCTGCACCGGCTCTGCGCCCAACAGCTGGGTGTCGATGCCGGCGTCGCTGAATTCGTTTTCGATCACGGCGATTTTAAGGCCGTGTTCGGCCTTGAGCAGATGGCGCAGCAAGGTGGTCTTGCCGGCACCGAGGAAACCGCTGAGGACGGTTACCGGAATGGGAGAGGACAAAGACAGTTCTCCTTAATAACTGAAGGAACACAAAAACAAATGTGGGAGGGGGCTT
>NZ_JAFHKI010000251.1 GCF_016937615.1 Pseudomonas lactucae
CCCTGGCCAGGCCGCGCGCCTGGCGGCTGAACTGGGAGTAGACAAGGTCTACACCGACCCACAACAGTTGCTCGACGACCCGGACATCGACGGCGTGATCATCGCGCCCCCGCCCGCAGCCATGCCGAACTGGTGATCAGCGCCGCCCGCGCCGGCAAAGGAATCTTCTGCGAAAAACCCATGGCCATCACCCTCGATGAAGCCGACCGCGCCATTGCCGCCGCCGCCGATGCCCGCGTTGCGTTGCAGGTCGGCTTCAACCGCCGGTTCGCCAAGAGCTTCCGCACGGCCCACCTCGACGTACTGGCCGGGCGCATCGGTACGCCGCAACTGCTGCGCTCGCTGACCCGCGACCCGGCGCTGAACAACCCGGCCAACTCGCCACAATGGGTGATCTTCCTGGAGACCCTGATCCACGACTTCGACACCCTGCGCTACCTCAACCCCGGCGCCGAGGCGGTGCAAGTCCACGTAATGGCCGACGCCCTGATCGCCCCGGCGTACAAAAGCCAGGGTTTCCTCGACACCGCCGTGGTCACGATCCGCTTCGACAACGGTGCGATTGCCACCGCCGAAGCGAACTTTCAAGCGGTGTATGGCTACGACGTGCGCGGCGAAGTGTTCGGCAGCGCCGGCATGCTGACCATGGGCGGCGTGCAGGAGTCCGACCTGCTGCGCTACCTGGCCCAGGGCATCCAGGCCGATACCCAACGTCTGGACACCGACCTGCTGCGCGACGCCTACGTTGCCGAACTCAACCACTTTGTCGACTGCCTGCGCAGCGGCGCCAAGCCCCTGGCCAGCGGCGAAGATGCGCGGGCGGCGCTGGCGATTGCCCGCGCCTGCATCGCGTCCTATGAGCAAGGCCAGGCGGTGGCCCTGTGATCCCGTTCAAGCTGGCGATCAGTGCCGAGATGGTGTTTCTCGACCTGCCCTTCGTCGAGCGCGTCAAACGCATTCATGCACTGGGCTTTTGCGCGGAAATCTGGAGCTGGACAGACAAGGACATCAACGCCCTCGCCGCCACCGGCGCCAATTTCACCTCGATGACCGGCTATATCAGCGGCACCCTCACCGACCCCGACGGCAGCCGCCGCATGCTCGACAGCGCCCGCGAGTCCTTGAGCGTCGCCGAGCGCCTCGATTGCCCCAGCCTCAACCTGCACGGCACCGGCCTGGGTGACGGTGGCCTGCCGGTGCAACCCGTCAGCCAGACCACCGGGCGCATGTGGCTGAGCGCCTGCAAGACCCTGGAGAAAATCGCGCGCCTGGGGGAAGACGCCGGCCGCGTGTTCCTGCTGGAAAACCTCAACACCGAGGTCGACCACCCCGGCACCCCGTTCGCCCGCGCCGACGACACCCTGGCGTTGATCGAAGCCGTGGGCAGCCCGCACCTGAAAATGAACCTGGACCTGTACCACGCGCAGATCGGCGAAGGAAACCTGATCGAACTGATCCAGCGCGCAGGCTCCGCCATCGGTGAAATCCAGGTGGCCGACGTACCGGGGCGCAAAGAGCCCGGTACCGGTGAAATCCACTACCCGGCCATCGCCAGGGCCCTGCACGGCATAGGCTACAGCGGCGTGGTCGGCCTGGAAGGCTGGGCCAGCGGCGACAGCGAACTGGCCCTGGAGCGTTTCCGCCAAGCATTCACCCTATAACAATAAAAGGAACACCCTCATGCCTCGTTATTCATTGCTCGTTGCCGCACTGTTACTGCTGTTCAGCCAATGGACCTTCGCCGCTTACCGCATCGGGGTCAGCATCGCCAGGGTCGACGATAACTTCATGACCTACGTACGCACCGGCCTGGAAGCCGCCGCCAGGCAGCAGGATGTACAGATCCAGTTCGAAGATGCCCAGGGCGACGTGGTGCGCCAACTCAACCAGGTCGAGGGATTCCTCAACCAGAAAGTCGACGCGGTGATCGTGCTGCCGGTGGACACCTCCGCCACCGCCAACATGACCCGCGCCGCAGTGGCCGCCAAGACGCCGCTGGTGTACGTCAACCGCCATCCGGATGAACGCACCCTGCCCAAGGGCGTGGTCACCGTGGCCTCCAATGACATCGAGGCCGGGCAATTGCAGATGCGCTACCTCGCGCAAAAACTCGGCGGCAAAGGCACGGTGGCGATCATCATGGGTGACCTCGCACAAAACGCCACCCACGACCGTACCGAAGGCGCCAGGCAGGTGCTCAAGGACTTTCCGGGGATCAAGGTGGTGGAGCAGCAAAGCGCCGAATGGCAGCGCAGCAAAAGCATGGACCTGACGAGCAACTGGCTGCTGGCGGGCACGCAATTCGATGCGATTGTGGCCAACAACGATGAGATGGCGATCGGAGCGGCCATGGCGTTGCAACAGTCCGGCAGGGCCAAGGGCGAGGTGGCGATTATCGGCATCGACGGTCTGCCCGACGGCCTGGCAGCGGTAAAGCGCGGGATGCTGGCGGCGTCGGTGTTCCAGGACCCCAAGGCCCAGGCCACCAAAGCGGTGGAGTCGGCGATCCGGATGATCAAGGGTGAGCCGATCGAAGCCGAGGTGTGGGTGCCGTTCGAGCTGATCAAGCCCGAACAGGTGGCGGTGTTCGAGCAGCGCTACAAATAACCTGGCGTACACCGCTGCAAATGTGGGAGGG
>NZ_JAFHKI010000252.1 GCF_016937615.1 Pseudomonas lactucae
ACCAGCGCCAAGGCGTCAGGTGTGGCGCGCACTTGCTGGCCGATCAAGGCCGGCAGATTCGCGTACGAAGGGTAGTTTTCCTCGGTGGCGTTCCAACCGGACAGTTGCTGTTGCTCGGCGGGGGTCAGCGGCAGCAGTTCGTGCAATGCACGCTCGGGCTGTTCCAGCAGTTGCTCGAGCAGAAACAGGAAATGCGCATGCCAGGCATGTACGGTGGCGGCCTCGAACAGGTCGGTGGCGTAGCTGAAGGTCGCGGTGATCTGGCCCTGACGGTCTTCCTCGGTGGTCAGGGTCAGATCAAGCTGCGCGGTTTCAGCGGCCTGGTCCAGGCGCTCGAAGACCAGCCCGCCCACATCCAGCTGGCTGTCGCCGCGCTGCAAGTGGTTGAACATGACCTGGAACAGCGGGTTGCGGCCCATGCTGCGTTGGGGCTGCAGTGCTTCGACCAGCTGCTCGAAGGGCAAATCCTGATGAGCCTGGGCTTGCAAGGCCTGTTCGCGCACAGCCTTGAGCTGGTCGATGAAGGATTCACGGCGCGAAACGCTTAACGGCCAGACTTGTGTATTGACAAAGCATCCGATCAAACCCTGGGTCGCGACGGCCTCGCGATTGGCAACCGGGATGCCGACGCGCAATTGCGTCTGGCCGCACAGGCGGCTTAGCCACACGCCATAAGCGGCGAGCAACACCATGAACGGCGTGGCTTGTTGACTGCGGGCGAACTGCCGCAAACGGCTGCTGGTGGCCTCGGACAACGGTTTGCCGACCCGTGCGCCGTGATAGGTGGGCAAGCCCGAACGCAGGTGATCGACCGGCAACTCCAGCACGGGCTCCTCAACGCCCAGGCGCTCGCGCCAATACGCCAGTTGCTGCTCACTTTCGCCGGACTCCAGCCACAGGCGCTGCCAGCGCGCATAGTCGCTGTATTGCACCTCAAGGCCGGGCAACGGGCTGTCGACGACCTGAAGGTGACGGGCGTAGCCACCAGCCAGCTCTTGAACGAACAGCTCCACCGAGACACCATCGGCGACGATGTGGTGCAAGGTGACCAGCAAGGCATGCCGCTCGGCGTCACAACGCACCAGGCACAGGCGCAGCAAAGGCCCCTGGGTCAAGTCGAACGGTTGTCGGGCCTGAGCCTGGGCCAGGCGCGCCAAGGCCGCGTCCTGGGCCTGGGCCGACAACTCGCTGAGGTCTTCGCGCCCCAGGAGCACGGCACAGGCATCGGCAGCCTGCACACGCACCACCGGCTCACCGTCTTCGCTGGGGAAGACACTGCGCAGAACCGCGTGACGGGCGACGATATCGGCCAGCGCCGCCTGCAGCGCCGCCTCGTTCAATTGCCCCGTGAGTTGCAGGCCACCGGTAATGTGATAGGCGCTGGCGGTCGGCTCCAACTGCCAGAGCAGCCATAGCCGGCGCTGGCTGTAGGACAATGTGTGCGTCGTCTCGGCAGGTGCCGCAACGATGGGCAAACGGCGCGCGTCAATGCCTTTTTCACGCAACTGCCGCAGGAATATCCGCTGCTTTTCGGCAGGAAGAGCGTTGAGCCGTTCGGCCAGCGGGCGCAACGGATCGTCACGGTGGCTGGGGCCGTGGGCTTGGCTCAGGTCGTTCATTCAATGCGCTCCAGTTCGTTCAGCAATTGGGTCATGGCATCCACCTCGTCTTCGCAGGTGTGTGCCGGAATGTGCTCCAGGTGCCGAGCGAGCGCCTCGATCGTCGGTGTATCGAACACCGCGCCGAGGTGTATCTGTACGCCTAACTGGTGGCGGATCTGCGAGGCCAGGCGGGTCGCAAGCAGCGAATGCCCGCCCAGCTCGAAAAAGTCATCCGTCACACCCACCCGCTCCACGCCCAGCACCTCGGACCAGATTCTGGCGAGGCTGCGTTCGGCGTCATTGCGGGGTTCGACATAGCCGGTAGCGGCGACTTGCGCCTCGACCTGCAGCAGTTGCTTGCGATCCAGCTTGCCATTGGCCGAGAGCGGCATCGCCGGCAACCGCATCAATCGCCACGGCACCATATAGTCAGGAACGTGCTGGCCGAGGTGAAATTTAAGCGCCACTTCATCACAGGCCTCACCGACCCAGTAGCCAATCAGCTTGTCGCCCTGGGCAACCACGACCGCTTCGCGAACCGCCTCATGGTTCACCAGTACGGTTTCGATCTCGCCCAGCTCGATACGCAGGCCGCGCAATTTGACCTGGTGATCCAGCGCCCGAGGTAGTCAATCGCACCATCGGCACGCCAGCGCGCCAGGTCACCGCTGCGGTACATGCGTGCACCCGGCGCACCGTATGGATTAGCGACAAAACGTTCGGCGGTCAGCGACGGACGCGCCTGATAACCGCGCGCCAGGTTGACCCCGGCGATGTACAACTCGCCCGCCACGCCCACGGGGACGGGGTTGAGGTCGGCGTCGAGAATATGGATCTGCGTGTTGGCGATAGGACGGCCAATCGGCACGCTGCTGCCATCCTCGCGGCAGGCCCAGGACGTGACGTCGATGGCCGCTTCGGTCGGGCCGTAGAGGTTGTGCAACTCGCTGGCCGTCTGCGCCAGCACCTGGCGCTGCAACTCGGCAGGCAAGGCTTCGCCGCTGCAA
>NZ_JAFHKI010000253.1 GCF_016937615.1 Pseudomonas lactucae
CCCCGATAGCAATCTACCAGTTGATGATTTTGTAACTGATACACCGCTATCGGGGGCAAGCCCCCTCCCACATTGATCGCACTCCGATTCTTGCTCTGCACTGGCCTTGATATCATGAAAACAACACCCAAAAACCGCCTGGCCAACCCCGGCTGGTTCCTTGTCACGCCCTCTGTCGCCATGCTGCTGGTGTGGATGATCGTGCCGCTGGGCATGACCCTGTACTTTTCGCTGATCCGCTACAACCTGCTCTACCCCGGCGAGAACCAATTCGTGGGGCTGGAGAACTTCACCTATTTCATTACCGATTCGGGCTTCCTGCCCGGCGCCACCAATACGCTGTTGCTGGTGGGCAGTGTGCTGCTGATCAGCGTGGTGTTCGGCGTGTTGATCAGCGCCCTGCTGGAGGCCAGTGAGTTCTTCGGCCGCGGCGTGGTGCGGGTGTTGCTGATTTCGCCGTTCTTCATCATGCCTACCGTGGGTGCGCTGATCTGGAAGAACCTGATATTCCATCCGGTGTCGGGGATTCTCGCCGCCGTGTGGAAGCTGTTCGGCGCCGAGCCAGTGGACTGGCTGGCGCACTACCCGCTGCTGTCGATCATCATCATCGTGTCGTGGCAATGGCTGCCCTTTGCGATCCTGCTGTTGATGACCGCCATGCAGTCCCTCGACCAGGAACAAAAGGAAGCCGCACGCCTGGACGGTGCCGGCGCCATCGCGATTTTCTGGCACCTGACGTTGCCGCACCTGGCGCGCCCGATTGCCGTGGTGGTGATGATCGAAACGATCTTTCTGCTCTCGGTGTTCGCCGAAATCTTCACCACCACCAATGGTGGCCCCGGCTACGCCTCGACCAACCTCGCCTACCTGATCTACAACCAGGCGCTGGTGCAGTTCGACGTGGGCATGGCCTCGGCCGGCGGCTTGATTGCCGTCGTCATCGCCAATATCGCGGCGATCATCCTGGTGCGGATGATCGGCAAAAACCTGACTGACAAGCCTTGAGGGCCGCGCCATGACGCTTCAACAATCCCGCCGCCTGCAAAGCCTGCTGCTTGGCACGTTGGCCTGGGCCATCGCGATCCTGATTTTCTTCCCGATCTTCTGGATGGTGCTGACCAGCTTCAAGACCGAAATCGACGCGTTCGCCACCCCGCCGCAGTTCATCTTCACGCCGACGCTGGAGAACTACCTGCACATCAACGAGCGCAGCAACTACTTCAGCTACGCATGGAACTCGGTGCTGATTTCGTTCAGCGCCACTGCGTTGTGCCTGCTGATCTCGGTGCCGGCCGCCTACTCCATGGCGTTCTACGAAACCCAGCGCACCAAGGGTACGCTGCTGTGGATGCTGTCCACCAAGATGCTGCCGCCAGTGGGCGTGCTGATGCCGATCTACCTGCTGGCCAAGAGCTTCGGCCTTTTGGATACGCGCATTGCGCTGATCATCATCTACACCCTGATCAACCTGCCGATCGTGGTGTGGATGGTGTACACCTACTTCAAGGACATCCCCAAGGACATCCTCGAAGCCGCGCGCCTGGACGGCGCCACCCTGTGGCAGGAAATGGTCCGGGTGCTGCTGCCGATCGCCAAGGGAGGCCTCGCCTCCACCGTGTTGCTGTCGTTGATCCTGTGCTGGAACGAGGCGTTCTGGTCGTTGAACCTGACCTCGTCCGCCGCCGCGCCGCTCACCGCGCTGATCGCCTCCTACTCCAGCCCCGAAGGTTTGTTCTGGGCCAAATTGTCCGCTGTCTCGACCCTCGCCTGCGCGCCGATCCTGATCTTTGGCTGGATCAGCCAGAAGCAGCTGGTGCGTGGGCTGTCCTTCGGCGCGGTTAAATAATAATTCCTAGCGGAGGGCCCATCATGGCCAACCTGAAAATCAAGAATCTGCAAAAAGGCTTCGAAGGTTTCTCGATCATCAAAGGCATCGACCTGGAAGTGAACGACAAGGAATTCGTGGTGTTTGTCGGCCCTTCGGGCTGCGGTAAATCCACCCTGCTGCGCCTGATCGCCGGCCTGGAAGAGGTCAGCGACGGCACCATTGAACTCGATGGCCGCGACATCACCGAAGTGACCCCGGCCAAACGCGACCTGGCGATGGTGTTCCAGACCTACGCGCTGTACCCGCACATGAGCGTGCGCAAGAACATGTCGTTCGCCCTGGACCTGGCCGGCGTCGACAAGAAGCTGGTGGAGAGCAAGGTCAACGAAGCGGCGCGCATCCTCGAGCTGGGCCCGTTGCTGGAGCGCAAACCCAAGCAACTCTCCGGCGGCCAGCGTCAGCGCGTGGCGATTGGCCGCGCGATTGTGCGCAACCCGAAGATTTTCCTGTTCGACGAACCGCTGTCCAACCTCGACGCCGCCCTGCGCGTGCAAATGCGCCTGGAGCTGGCGCGCCTGCACAAGGAACTGCAGGCGACCATGATCTACGTCACCCACGACCAGGTCGAAGCCATGACCCTGGCCGACAAAGTCGTGGTGCTCAACAGCGGCCGTATCGAGCAGGTCGGCTCGCCACTGGAGCTGTACCACCAGCCGGCCAACCTGTTTGTGGCGGGTTTCCTGGGGACCCCGAAGATGGGCTTCCTCAAGGGCAAGGTCACGCGGGTCGAGGCGCAAAATTGCGAGGTACAGCTGGACGCCGGCACCTTGATCAGCCTGCCGCTCAGCGGCCCGACCCTGAGCGTGGGCAGTGCCGTGACCCTGGGCATTCGCCCTGAACACCTGGAAATCGCCGTACCTGGGCAAACCACCCTGACCGTCACCGCCGACGTTGGCGAGCGCCTGGGCAGCGACACCTTCTGCCACGTCAACACCGCCAACGGCGAGCCGCTGACCATGCGAATCCGTGGCGACATGGCCAGCCAATATGGCGAAACGCTGCACCTGCACCTGGACCCGGCGCACTGCCATCTGTTCGACACCGACGGCGTGGCCGTGACCCGCCCACTGCGCGCCGCCGCCTGATTTCGCGAGTACTCCGTTATGAAGCTGAATAAACACAACCTGACCCAACTGGCGCCGCAGGTAAACATCCCGACCTATGCGCTTGCCGACACATCCCAAGGCATCGCCCATATCGGCGTCGGCGGGTTCCACCGCGCGCACCAGGCGTATTACACCGACGCTTTGATGAACAGCGGCGAAGGCCTGGACTGGAGCATCTGCGGTGTCGGCCTGCGCGCCGAGGACCGCAAGGCCCGCGATGACCTGGCCGGCCAGGATTACCTGTTCACCCTGTATGAGCTGGGCGACACCAACGACACCGAAGTGCGCGTGATCGGCTCGATCAGTGACATGCTGCTCGCCGAAGACGGCGCCCAGGCGTTGATCGATAAGCTGGCGGACCCTGCGATTCGCATCGTCTCGCTGACCATCACCGAAGGCGGTTATTGCATCGACGACAGCAACGGCGAATTCATGGCCCACCTGCCGCAGATCCAGCATGACCTCGCGCACCCCGCTGCGCCGAAAACCGTATTCGGGTTTATCTGCGCCGCCCTCACCCAGCGCCGCGCCGCCGGCACCCCGGCGTTTACGGTCATGTCCTGCGATAACCTGCCGCACAACGGCGCCGTCACGCGCAAGGCATTGCTGGCGTTCGCCGCCCTGCACGACGCCGGGCTGCATGATTGGATCAAGGCCAACGTGAGTTTCCCGAATGCCATGGTCGACCGCATCACGCCAATGACCAGCACCGCGCACCGCCTGCAACTGCACGACCAGCATGGCATCGATGATGCCTGGCCGGTGGTGTGCGAGCCCTTCGTCCAGTGGGTGCTGGAAGACAAGTTCGTCAACGGCCGTCCGGCCTGGGAAAAGGTCGGCGTGCAGTTCACCGATGACGTGACGCCCTACGAAGAAATGAAAATCGGCCTGCTCAACGGCAGCCACCTGGCGCTGACCTACCTGGGGTTTCTCAAGGGTTACCGGTTTGTGCACGAGACCATGAACGATCCGGTCTTCGTCGCCTATATGCGTGCCTACATGGACCTGGACGTCACGCCGAACCTGGCGCCGGTGCCCGGCATCGACCTGACGGCGTATAAGCAGACGCTGGTGGAGCGCTTCTCCAACCAGGCCATTGCCGATCAGTTGGAGCGCGTGTGTTCGGATGGGTCGTCGAAGTTTCCCAAGTTCACCGTGCCGACCATTAATCGCTTGATTGCGCAGGGGCGTGAGACTGAGCGCGCGGCGTTGGTGGTGGCTGCCTGGGCGTTGTATCTGAAGGGGGTGGACGAAAACGGGGTGAGCTACAAGATCCCGGATCCACGCGCGCAATTTTGCCAGGGGCTGGTGAGTGACGATGCATTGATCAGCAAACGCCTGTTGGGCGTGGAAGAGATTTTCGGCACAGCTATTCCCAACTCGCCTGCATTTGTGGCAGCTTTCGAGCGGTGTTTTGTGAGCTTGCGTGATAACGGCGTCACAGCGACCCTGCAAAACCTCCTGAAGAAACCGGCTTAGAAATGTGGGAGGGGCTTGCCCCCGATGGCGGTGTGTCAG
>NZ_JAFHKI010000254.1 GCF_016937615.1 Pseudomonas lactucae
GGGGCTTGCCCCCGACGGCGTCAGATCGGCCAAAACAGGTCATAAGGTACACTCCACCCCTGAAAACCCCACCGCACCCAGCGGTTTAAAGGTTTTGACGGGAGGAAATGTGAGTAACCGAGGTGAGCAGGCACTGCTCAAACAATCGACCATCCTGATGTTCGCAGTCGCGATCGCCGGGATTGTCACCGGTGTGATATCCGGCGCCCAATCCATTTTGTTCGACGGTTTTTTCTCGCTGATCGCCACCGCCATCAAGGTGTTGATGCTGATCACGGCCAAACTGATTGCCAAGAAAAGCAACGAGCGTTTCCAATTCGGTTATTGGCATCTGGAGCCCATGGTGCTGCTGATCGAAGGCAGCTTCCTGTTGTTGATCGCGATCTACGCGTTTCTCAACGGCGTGTTCGGCATCATTAATGGCGGGCGCGAGATCGAGTTGGGCCTGGTGATCATCTACGCCGCGGTATTTACCGTGGTGGAGTTCGCCTACTTTTTCTATGTGCGTTACCGCAATAGCACGCTCAAATCGTCGTTGATCCAATTCGACAATATCAGCTGGCTGGTGGACGCCATGCTCTCGGTGGGCTTGCTGATCAGCTTTCTCGCCGCACTGCTGCTCAAATCCCAGGGCTATGGCGAGTGGGCGGTGTATGTCGATCCGCTGATCCTGATCCTGCTGGCCCTGAGCATGCTGGCGCCGGCGTTCAAGATCCTGCGCCCGGCGTTGCGCGAGGTGCTGGGCATTGCCCCGGACCATTTGGATGACACCGTGCGTGAAGTGATGGAAGCGGTCCAGGCCAGGCATGGTTTCGATGATTACGTGTCCTACGTGCAAAAGCACGGCAGGGCGCGGTTTATCGAGATTCATGTGGTATTGCCGGCCGATTACCCGGTGGACAACGTCGCAACCCTGGACCGATTGCGTGAAGAGATATCCACAGGGCTCGGCACGCCGGATGCGGCGCGTTGGTTGACGATCAGTTTTACCGGGGATCGCAAGTGGATTGCGTGAGGGCTGCTAGACCGAGGTGAGGCCATCGGGAGCAAGTCGAA
>NZ_JAFHKI010000255.1 GCF_016937615.1 Pseudomonas lactucae
GGCTCCCGCCGCAGCTACCGCGTGAGCGCCGATGCCCTGGGACGGTGGGCCTATCACTGCCACCTGCTGTACCACATGGAAATGGGCATGTTCCGCGAAGTGCGCGTGCATGAATGAGGAGGCGAGTATGAGTCATCGTGTTTTAGCGGTTTGCATGGCGCTGGTGTTCAGTCCGCTGGCGACTGCCGAGGAAGAATTCCAGGGAATGAGCCCCGCAGTTCCGGCGTTGACCGAAAGCCGCACACCGATCCCCACGTTGACCGACGCCGACCGTGCGGCGGTGTACAACGAACCGGGCGGGCACCTGGTGCATGACAGCGCCGTGCATTCGATGCTGCTGCTCAATCAGTTGGAATGGCAGAGCGGTGAAGGCAGTGGTGCGTTGAATTGGGACGTCAAGGGTTGGATCGGCGGTGACGTCGACCGGCTGTGGCTGCGCAGCGAAGGCGAGCGCAGTGCCGGGCGTACCGACAGCGCCGAAGCCCAGGCCCTGTGGGGGCATGCGATCAGCCCGTGGTGGGACGTGGTGGGCGGCGTG
>NZ_JAFHKI010000256.1 GCF_016937615.1 Pseudomonas lactucae
CCGATAGCGGTGTATCAGTCGCCACAGTTTTGACTGACGCACCGCTATCGGGAGCAGGCCCCCTCCCACATTTGATTTGTGGTGTTGCGACTATCCAGTTATAAATCCAATAAATGTCTACTGAGAAGCGACAATGAACCCCTTCGAAGACATGCGCCTGTTCTGCCAGGTCATGGAGTCCGGCAGTTTCACCGCTGCCGCCGAACAGCTGGGCCTGTCCAAGCAGTTCGTCAGTCGCCGACTGATCCAACTGGAAGACCGCCTGGGCGTGCGTCTGCTCAACCGCTCCACGCGTCGCCTGGATATCACGCCCCTGGGGCAGAGTTACTACGAGTCGGCCCTGCGCCTGCTCGGTGAAGTCGAGCAGGTGGAGCAGGGCATCGCCGGCCAGAACAGCGAGCCGCGCGGCACCCTTCGCCTGAGCGCGCCGTTGTCGTTCGCCATGGCGCACCTGGGCTGCCTGTTGCCGTTGTTCCTGCAGCGCCACCCGCAAGTGGCGGTGGAAGTCGACCTCAGCGACCGCCCGGTGGACCTGATCGGCGAGGGGTACGACCTGGTGCTGCGGATCGGCATTCTGGAAGATTCCACGCTGATTGCCCGGCGTATCGCCAGCATTCCGCGGGTGTATTGCGCCAGCCCCGAGTACCTGGCGCTGCGTGGCACGCCGCAAAAGCCTGACGACCTTGCCGAGCATGACTGCCTGCCTTATGGCCATGGCCGCCAGGTGCAGTGGCGCTTCAAAGGCAAGCTGCAAGCGCTGAATGTCAGCGGCCGCATGCGCGTCAATAACGGCGAGCTGCTGCGTGACACCGCCATTGCCGGCCTGGGCGTCACCTACTTGCCGACCTTTATCGTCGGCGACGCGTTGAAGGACGGTCGCCTGGTCACGATTCTCGACGATTTTGCGCCTGAGGCCCTGACCCTGTCGGCGGTCTATCCCCAGCACCGGCAAAGCTCACGGCCGGTGCAGGCACTGGTGGAGTTTTTGCGCGAGCGCCTGGCCAGCGGCTGTTGAACGGCCGGTCGACGAGGTTTTCCAGGGCGGTCAACAATGTGCGAGGGACCATTCAAGCCTGTGCCTTTTGAGGGGCTTCAACCGCGGCAACGCGGAGTTGGTGTGGCGAAGGTGGAAGAACAGGCCAAGGCCCACAGCAGCGGTGAAGGCCCGGGCGTGGCGTTGCATTGGAATGCACTGATTCGCCAGCTGGAGCGGGCCGATACCGACTACAAAAACTGATCCCGAGCCAAGTGAAGATCGGCATGTGGGAGAGGGCTTACATCGAACGTGGCGAACTGACGCGTGCTTTTGATCCTGAACAACCTAGTGCTCCTCTGCCCGCAACTGCCCACTCATGTCATCGCAACTCTGAGCCCAGTCCTTGAGCCATTGCGGCATCGCTGGTGACTCCTCCACCAGGCCCAGTTCGCGCACAAACTCAGCGGGAGGCAGGGTGCCCTTGGCCGAGCGGAACAGTCCGCGCATCACGACCACGCCGACAACGCGGCCACGGCTGACAAAACGGTGTTCCATCAGGCTCCACTTGGAATCCCAGCCGAGCATGCGGGTGTGTACCTCGAACGCCTCGAACAGCTTTAATTCGCGTCGGAATTTACCCCAGGTGTCGCCGACGATGGGCAGCGCCTTGTGGCGTAACGCAACGCGAAAGGCCCCGGTGCGCAGGACGAAATCCATCCGTGCGACATCCGCCAGGGAAAAGTAGCGGCCGTTGGTGACATGTCGGTTTATGTCCAGGTCCAGCGGCCACACGCGCATGCGCACCACGGTGGTGGCGAGGCCATGTGCAGGTTTGCGCCATGGACGGCGGCACAGCATGTATAGCAAACGAAACCAGAGATTCATAAAAGAGGCCTGCCAGTTGATCCAGGCAGCACTGTAAGGACCTGGCGGTGATGGAGGTAGGTCCGTAAATGACATATTTACGGCGCAGTGCGCAGTTGGGTTATTCCCGGTTGAACAGACGAAAAAAAACCGGCTGATCAGGCCGGTTTGGGGTGCTCCGCGAACAGGGCGGGTCAGGCGCGGTTGTCCAGCAGACGATCGGCACCACCCTCAGCCAGACCGCGTTCCTGCAGACGATCCGCACCGCCTTCAGCCAGGCCACGTTCCTGTAGACGATCCGCGCCACCTTC
>NZ_JAFHKI010000257.1 GCF_016937615.1 Pseudomonas lactucae
GACGATCAGGCCGATGATCATCATCACCATCCACGGCGTGGTGCAGGTGATGATCAGCACAGCGAAGGTCGACACGCTCTGCACCAGGTTGGCGGCGAAACGTCCGATAAAGATGAAGGCAATCGACATCATCCCTATCAGCAGCGTGGCCTTGACCCGCGTCAACAGGCGCGGGAACACGCTGGACATATCCAGGCCGGTGCCATACAGCGAGGTCGTGCCGGTGGACATGCCGCCAATCACTGCGATCAGGCACACCGGCAGGAAGAACCAGGTGGGCGCCACCGCCAGCAGACCGCCGACGTAGTTGTTGGCCGCGATATAGTCCGGTGCCTTGATCGCCACGATGGTCGCGGTAGCCAGGCCGAACAGGAACGGGATCAAGGTGGCGATCTGTGCCGCCACTACCGCCAGCATGATGCGCATCTTCGGCGTTTCACGCGGGATGTAGCGCGACCAGTCACCGAGAAACGCGCCGAAGGAAATCGGGTTGCTCATGGCCACCAGCGCCGCGCCGATAAACGCCGCCCAGAACCCGCTCTGGCCCAAGGCTACGGTACCGGCGAAGTGGCTGTCGAAGGCCGGCGCAAACGCGAAGATCCCGAGCAGAAACAGCAGGCTCGCCGCCCACACCGCGATGCGGTTGACCCACAGCATGAAGCGAAAGCCGTAGATGCACACGGTGAGCACCAGCAGGGCGAACAGGCCATAGGCCAGGCCCAGGGTCAGGTCGGTTTCCGGCAGGCCAATCAGACGTTTCGCACCGCCGACCAGCGCATCGCCCGAACTCCACACCGACAGTGAAAA
>NZ_JAFHKI010000258.1 GCF_016937615.1 Pseudomonas lactucae
ACGCAGCCTCGCCAGGGCTCGACAGCTGCTACTCGGAGGCGCTTCAGTGGGCCAGGAATTTGCTCAGAAATTGCCGGGTGCGTTCTTCCCTGGGGTTGGCAAACAGCGCCTTGGCTTCGCCCTGTTCGACGATCACGCCCTTGTCGAAGAAGATCACCCGGTTGGCCACGTCCCGGGCAAAGCTCATTTCGTGGGTGACGATGACCATGGTGCGGTTCTCTTCGGCCAGGCTGCGGATGGTCGCCAGCACTTCGCCGACCAGTTCCGGGTCCAGCGCCGAGGTGGGTTCGTCGAACAGAATCACCTCCGGCTCCATGGCCAATGCACGGGCGATCGCCACGCGCTGTTGCTGGCCTCCGGACAGGCGCCGTGGGTAGGCGTCTTCCTTGCCCGCCAAGCCAACCCTGGCCAGCAGTTTGCGACCCAGCGCAAGGGCGGCCTCGCGTGGCATCTTCTTGACCACGGTAGGGCCTTCGATGACGTTTTCCAGCGCGGTGCGGTGCGGGAACAGGTTGAAGTTCTGGAACACAAAGCCCACATGCTGGCGCAAGCGCCGCACCAGGCTTTGCTGCTGGTTGAGCGGTTTGCTGCCGTCAATCTGGATATCGCCCACCTTGATGCGACCGCTGGTGGGTTCTTCAAGGAAGTTGAGGCAGCGCAGGAAGGTGGTCTTGCCGGAACCGCTGGGGCCGATGATGGCGACGACTTCGCCTTCCTTGACCTCAAGGTCGATGCCGTTGAGCACCACCTGACCGTTGAATTGTTTGGTCAGCTTTTCAACCACGATCATGCTTCAAGGCTCCAGGTCATGCCGGTTGACCCGGTCTTCCAGACGATTTTGAAAATACGCCAGGATGCTCGCCAGCACCCAGTAAATCAGGGCGGCGGACAGATACATGGTGAAAATTTCGAAGGTGCGCGCCGACACCAGTTGCGCCTGGCGAAACAGCTCGGGCACCTGGATGGTGGCGGCCAGCGCCGTGTCCTTGACCAGCGAGATAAAGCTGTTGCCCAACGGTGGCAGGGCGGTGCGCATGGCCTGCGGCAGGATGGCCCGGCGCAGGGTTTGCGCGCGGGTCATGCCGATGCTGGCGGCGGCTTCCCACTGGCCGCGCTCGATGGAGGCGATGGCGGCTCGCAGGATTTCACAGGCGTAGGCGGCCATGTTCAGCGAAAAACCGATCATGGCCGCCGGGATCGGATCCAGCTCGATGCCCACTTGCGGCAAGCCGTAGTAGATCAAAAACAGCTGTACCAGCAAGGGCGTGCCGCGAAAGAACGACACGTAGACGCGGGCGGGCAAGCGCAGCAGCTTGAAGCGCGACAGGCGCATCAAGGCCAGGCCGAAGCCCAGCAGCAAACCGAAAAACATCCCGCCCAGGCTCAGGATCACCGTGTAATACGCGCCCTTGAGCAGAAAGGGCGCGGAGTCCAGCGCGAGTTGGAAACTTGCTTCCATTATTGAGTGACGTCAGCGTTGAAGTACTTCTCGGAGAGCTTCTTCAAGGTGCCGTCTGCGCGCAGCTTGTCGAGGGCCTTGTTCACCGCATCCAGCAGCTCAGGCTCGCCTTTGCGCAGGGCGATACCGGATTCCTGACGCGAGAAGGCGTCGCCGGCAGCCGCGGTGTCCGGGGCTTTCTTGGCGTATTCCAGAGCGGCCAGGCGGTCGATCAGGATGGCGTCGATACGGCCGACTTTCAGGTCCTGGAACTTGGTCGGGTCATCGTTATAGGTCTTGATGATGGCTTTGGGTTGGTTGTCCTTGAGCCATTGTTCGTAGTTGGTGCCCAGGCCTACGCCGACTTTCTTGCCGGCCAGGTCGTCGGCGGTCTTGATGGTATCGACGTTTTTCTTCAGCACCAGTGCCTGGATACCGGAGACGGTGTAAGGCTTGGAAAAGTCGTACTTCTTCTTGCGCTCTTCAGAAATGGTCACCTGGTTGACCACCGCGTCCAGACGTTTGGATTCCAGGGCCGCGAGGATGCCGTCCCATGGTGTGGCCTGCAGCTTGACCTTCACGCCCAGCTCCTTGGCCAGGGCTTCGGACAACTCCACTTCGAAACCGCTGAGCTTGCCGCTTTCATCGACGAAGCTGAACGGCGGGTAGGTGCCCTCCAGGCCGATCTTGATCTCGCCGGCCTTCTTGATGTTGCCCAGTTGCTCGCCGGCAACCGCCTGGCCCAGCCACCCGGCGCCGAGCGCCAGACCCAATGTGCCAACCAGCAATGTGCGACGGAATGCGGAAATAGTCATGAAGAGCCCCTGTGTTTTTTATGTTGAGCGAAGCAGGTGACGCGGTAGGCGTATCCTGCCTTAAAGCGCGAAGCGCGTCTTCGCCTTCGGCGCGATGATAAAGACGGTTTTTAAGACTTGAAAATAATATAAATCTTAATTCATATTCCATTTTTGAATATGAATCTAGTGTGGGAGGGGCTTGCCC
>NZ_JAFHKI010000259.1 GCF_016937615.1 Pseudomonas lactucae
ATGGTGGCCGTCACAAAGGCAAAGGCACCCAGCAGCACGGCCATGCTGTTGTCGATACGCGAAACGGTGGCAATCGGGTCATGGAGCATTTCGCCAAACACCGGCAAGGTGCCCGAGACAATCACCACGGTGACCAGGGAGAAGGCCAGGAAATTCACCGGCAGCCCCCAGAAGTTACCGCGCCGCACGTCCTGCATGCTGCGGCAGTAGCGGCTGAAATCACCGAAATTCAGGGTTGGCCCGGAGAAGTACGACACCACCAACGCAGTGGCCACGATCACTTGACCAAACGCCTGCCAGCCCGACAGGGACTTTTCCGACAGGGTAAAGCTGATATTCGCCCAACCGGCCTTCCACACAATCCAACCGGCCAGGGCAAACATCACCGCATACACCACCGGCCCCGCCCAATCGATAAAACGCCGGATAGATTCCATGCCGGCCCAGAACACCGCAGCCTGCAGCACCCACAGGCTAAGGAAACCAAACCAGCCCAGGTAAGACAGGCCGGCGAAATGCGGCTCTGCAAACACTGCCATCTGTGGGAAAAAGCGCAGCACCACAATGATCAAAGCGCTGGAGGCCAGATAAGTCTGAATGCCGTACCAGGCCACGGCGATCAGGCCGCGAATCACCGCAGGAATATTCGCACCGAACACGCCAAACGCCAGTCGGCAGATCACCGGGTAAGGCACGGCGGCCTGCTGGCTGGGCTTGGCCACCAGGTTGGCGATCAACTGCACGATGCAGATACCGACAAGCAAGGCGATCAACACCTGCCAACTGGCCAGCCCCAGGGCGAACAGGCTGGCGGCGAACACATAGCCGCCGACGCTGTGCACATCGCTCATCCAGAAGGCGAAGATGTTGTACCAGGTCCACTTTTGCGGCAGTGGGCCCAGGTCCTGGTTATAGAGGCGCGGGCTGTAGCCTTTGGGCAATTGTTCGGTCATCGCTGG
>NZ_JAFHKI010000026.1 GCF_016937615.1 Pseudomonas lactucae
GTGGTTCAGTAGTACAACTTTGACTGAACCACGCCATCGGGAGCAAGCCCCCTCCCACATTTTTGACCGCATTCCGACCGGTTAAACGCGCTCTTGCTGCTTGGGCTCGCGAATCTTGTACCAGGCCACATACAGCGCCGGCAAAAACAGCAGCGTCAGCAAGGTAGCGATGATGATCCCGCCGATCATCGCGTAGGCCATCGGCCCCCAGAACACCTCACGTGCGATAGGAATCATGCCCAGGCTCGCCGCAGCCGCCGTGAGCAGAATCGGTCGGCGCCGGTGCTCGGTCGCTTCCACCACCGCATCCCACGGGGTGTAGCCTGCCAGCTCGTATTCATGGATCTGCGTCACCAGGATCACCGAGTTACGGATGATGATGCCGATCAGCGCCAAAATACCCAGGATCGCCACGAAGCCCATCGGCGTGCCCGTGGGGATCAGCGCCAGCACCACGCCAATCAGGCCCAGCGGCGCAACACTCGCCACCAGGAACATCTTCTGCACACTGTGCAGCTGGATCATCAGGAAGGTCGCCATGAGGAACAGCATCAACGGCACCACGCTGGCAATCGGGCCCTGGGCCTTGCCGCTTTCTTCCACGGTGCCGCCGGTAGCGACTTTGTAGCCCACCGGCAAGCCCGCGCTGAACCTGTCGATATCCGGCTGGAGTTGCTTCACCAAGTCCGTCGGCTGCATCTCATCACGCACCGACGCCTTGATGGTGATGGTCGGCTTACGGTCGCGGCGCCACACCAGCGGCTGCTCCAGTTCATAACGCACGGTGGCGAAGGCCAGCAGCGGGATCGAGCCGCCGTTGGGCGTCACGATCTGCAGGTTCTGCAAGGTTTCCGGGGTGCCGCGCTCGGCGTCTTCGGCGCGGCCAACCACGTTGATCAGGTAGATATCGTCGTGCACCTGGGTCACAGAGGCACCGCTGACCACGCTGTTCATCAACTGCGCCACGTCTTCCGACGACAGCCCCAGTTGGCGCGCCTTGTCTTGGGCGATGTCGATACGCAGCACTTTGCCCGGCTCGTTCCAGTCGTAGATGATCTCGCCCAGGTGGGTGTTTTTATCCAGCATGGTCGCCAGCTCGATGGCGTGTTTGCGCACCTGGTCGGTGTCTTTGCCGGACACCCGGTACTGGATCGGACGCCCCACCGGCGGGCCCATTTCCAATGGCTGCACAAAGCTGCCGATGCCGACAAAATCATCACGCAGGCGTTTTTGCAGGCGCGCAATCAAGGCGCCGCGTTCTTCCAGGCCCTTACTCACGATGACCAGTTGCGCGTAGTAGGGATTTTCCAATTGCTGATCAAGGGGCAGGTAAAAACGGATCGCGCCCTGGCCGATGTAAGTGCTCCAGCGGGCGATGTCCGGGTCGTCCTTGATGATCGCTTCCAGGCGGTCGACGGCCTTGCGCGTCTCGTTGATCGAGGCGTTTTGCGGCAGGTTCAGGTCGACCAGGATTTCCGGGCGGTCCGACGACGGGAAGAACTGGTTCTGCACGAACTGCATGGAGAACACCGACGCCGCGAACAGCGCCACGGTGATGCCGATGGCCCACCAGCGGTTGCGCATGGCCCACAGCATGCCGCCATTGAAGGCCCGACCAATGCGCCCCGGCTCGGCGTTGTGCGGTTTCACCTTGGCGCTGAGGATATGCACGCCGATCACCGGCGCAAACAGCACCGCCACCACCCACGACACCAGCATCGCCACCGCGATGACCGCGAACAGGGTGAAGGTGTACTCACCCGCCGAACTGGCGTTGAGGCCAATCGGCACAAAACCGGCGACGGTCACCAAGGTACCGGTGAGCATCGGGAACGCCGTCGAGGTGTAGGCGTAAGTGGCCGCCTGTTCCTTGGTTTCGCCTTTTTCCAGGCGTGTGATCATCATCTCCACGGTGATCATCGCGTCGTCCACCAACAGGCCGAGGGCGATAATCAACGCGCCCAGCGAGACCCTCTGCATGGTGATACCGCTGTATTCCATGAACACGAACACCAGCGCCAGCACCAATGGGATCGAGCACGCCACCACCAGCCCGGCACGCATGCCCAGGCTGATAAAACTCACCACCAGCACGATGATCACGGCTTCGAACAAGGCGCTGGTAAAGCCGCCGACGGCCTCTTCCACCACTTCGGCCTGGTCGGACACCTTGTGCACACCGACGCCCATCGGCAGGTCGGCGGTCAGCTCATCCATGCGCGTATGCAAGGCCTTGCCGAACGACTGGATATTGCCGCCCTTCTGCATGGCGATGGCCAAGCCGATGGCCGGCTTGCCATTGAAACGAAACATCGGCCGCGCCGGGTCGACGTAGCCACGGCTGATGTCGGCGATATCCGCCAGCCGATAGAAGCGGTCATTGAGGCGCAGATTGACGTTGGCCAAGTCCTTCTCCGAGGCGAACTGCCCCGAGGTGCGCACGGAAATCCGCTCCGGCCCGGCTTCGATCACCCCGGCCGGCGTCACGGCATTCTGCGATTGCAGGCTCTGCACCACTTGGCGCTGATCCACACCCAGCGCCGCCAGCTTGCGCGTGGAGAAATTCAGGTAAATCACTTCGTCCTGCTGGCCGATCATCTCGACCTTGCCCAACCCCGGCACCGAGCGGATTTCGGCGCGGACCTGCTCAACGTAGTCGCGCAGCTGGCGCATGGACAGGCCATCGCCGGTAAAGGCGTACACCGAGCCGAACACGTCACCGAACTCATCGTTGAACGATGGCCCTTGCAAGCCCTGGGGGAAGCTGCCGCGAATATCGTCGATCTTCTTGCGGACCTGGTACCAGATCTCCGGGATGGCCTTGGCGCTGGTGGTGTCCTTGAGGAACACAAATACCGTGGACTCACCCGGCCGGTGTAGCTTTTCACGTAGTCGAGGGCGTCGAGCTCTTCGAGTTTTTTCTCGATGCGGTCGGTGACCTGCTTGAGGGTTTCTTCCTGGGTCGCGCCCGGCCAGCGGGTCTGGATGACCATGGTCTTGATGGTGAACGAGGGGTCTTCCTCGCGGCCCAGGTTCATGTACGAGAACACGCCCATCAACAGCGCGACGAACATCAGGTACCACACGAAGGACTGATGTTTGAGGGCCCAGTCGGATAAGTTGAAGCTGCGTTTCATCGCGGGCTGTCCTCGTCGATTTTGACTTTCTGCCCGGGTTTCAGGCTGTTCACGCCGGCGGTGACTATCCGTTCGCCGGGTTTGACGCCGGCGTTGAGCAAGGCATTGCTGGCGTCACGGCTGACCACGCTGACGTCACGCGGTTGCACGGTCTGGCTTGGGGTGTCGAGAATCCAGATGCGGGTCTTGCCGTCGACTTCCTGCAAGGCGCTGACCGGCACCTCAAGGCGCGGCGCGATGGCGCTGCTCAAAGTCACGCTGATCGCCGTGCCCAAGCGAAACGCGGCGGGCGTCTCGCTCAGGCTCAGGCGCGCGCGCCGGGTACGCGTGGCGCTCTGGGCCTGGGGTTCGATCTCGCGCACGATGGCGGTGGTGTTGACGCTGGGGTCCAGTTGCCCGGCAACAAGGAACACCACGTCCGGCGGCAAGCGCTCGGCGAGGCCGGCGGGCAGGTCGATCACCGCTTCCTTGATGTCCGGGCGGGCCAGGGTCACCACTTGCTGGCCGGCGCTGACCACCTGGCCGGCCTCGGCGTTCCAGGCAGTGACAATGCCGGCGTGGTCGGTGCGCAGTTCGGCGTAATTGAGCTGATCCTTGGCCTGGTTGACCGAAGCTTGGGCCTGGTCGAGGCTAGCCTGGGTGGTTTTCAGGTCGGTCTGGGCCACATCCAGCTGGGCCTGGGCGCCGACACCGCGATTGAACAATTCCTGCTGGCGCCGCGCGTTGGCCTGGGCATTGATGTACTGCGCCTGGACGCGGGCGAGGTCGCCCTGGGCGGCGCGCAACTGGTTTTGTTGATCGGTGGGATCCAGCACCGCGAGCAAGGCGCCCTTCTCCACTTCGGCGCCCACATCCACGGCGCGACGGGCGATACGCCCTGGCACACGAAAGCCCAGGTTGCTTTCATAGCGCGCCTGGATGGTGCCGGCGAAACGGCCAAGGGTTTCCTGGTCTTCGGATTTCACTTCCATGGACAACACCGGGCGCACGGGCTCGGGCGGCGGTTCTTGCTTCGAACAGGCGACCAGCAACAGACTGGCCGCGAGTAACACCGTCAGGCGCTTCATGGCTGGGCTCCTGCCTGGGCAATCTCGACGATCATGCCGGGATGCAGCAATTGCCCACCGGCCACCACGACTTTTTCGCCGCCCTTGAGGCCGTCGCCGATGATGACTTTACCGGTCAGGTAGCGCGCCACGCTGACCTTGTGCAGTTGCGCCTTGCCGTCACCGTCCACCAGCCACACAGCAGGTTCGCTGAGGTCCTTGGTGAGTGCCGACCACGGCAATTCGATGCTCGATTTGGCCGGCCCATTCGCGGTGGCACTCACCACCGAGCCCAGCTCCATGCCCTTGGGCAAGGCTTGCAGAGCGATCTTCACTTGCACGGTGCCGGTGTTGGCGGCCACGGCCGGGGTGATTTCCCGCACTTTGCCTTGGGCCGTGATCGCAGGGTTATCCAGCAGGCTGACGGTGATCGGCGCGTCGGCCGGCGGTTCCACCAGCAGCGACTCATAGACGTTGAACACCGCATCGCGCTCGCCATCGCGGGCCAGGCTGAAGATCGGCACGGTGGCCTGCACCACCTGGCCGACCTCGGCCTGGCGCGCGGTGATCACACCGGGGGCTTCGGCGATCAACGCGGTATAGCCCAGTTGTTCGCGGGCGTTGGCGAGTTGGGCCTGCGCCGCGGCCAGCGCACTTTGGCTGCTGCGCAAGGCGGCCTGGGCCGAATCGTATTCGCTGCGACTGGTGTAGCCCTTGGGCAGGAGTTTTTGCTGGCGCACAAAGGCCGCAGCCGTCTGCTTGACCCGCGCCTGCTCGGCCACCACCTGGGCCTGGGCGGAATCGACGTTGGTCTGCAAATCCTTGGGGTCGAGCTTGGCCAGCACTTGCCTGGCGCTGACGCGGTCGCCCACGTCCACCATGCGCTGGATGATCTTGCCGCCCACGCGGAACGACAGATCGGTTTGCACGCGGGCCTGGATATCCCCGGTCAGCGTGACGGCCGCGGCAAAATCCGCCGGCTGCACGGTTTGCACAAATACCCGTGAATGGGCCTTGGGCTCGGCTTTTTCCTGGCCACAAGCACTCAGCAACACCACTAAGCCCAGGCCGACAATACAGATGGAGATACGACCGCCCATGCAGACTCCTTGTGCGCGATGCGATGTGCCAGTGTGTATGCGACTGTGAGCTTAGTTCAGGGTTCCTTATCTGCATGGGGAAGACGGCCTCATCGGGGGCAAGCCCCCTCCCACATTTGACCGTATGAACCCGATCCAGTGTGGGAGGGGGCTTGCCCCCGATGAGGCCAGAACAATCACTGAATAATCAGCCCTGCCACTTCCCGCCTTCAACAATCACACTCTCCGGCTTGGTGTCATCGCTCAGCTCTTTGCGCACATATTGGTCGTACAGCTTGAGCAAAAACTTCTCTTCGCCCAACTTCACCAACTCGGCATTCACCCAGTCGCGCAGTTCGATATTGCCCTTCTTCACCGCTGGCGCAATCGGCGCTTCGTCGCCGAGTTTTTCTTCCAGCACACGGTAGCCAGGGTTCTGCTTGGCCCAGCTGAACAGCACCAGATTGTCCTGCGCATAGGCGTCGCCACGCCCGGCCGACAGCGCTTGCAGCGACTCGGAGTTTTTCTCGAACTTGAGCAGTTTCCAATCCGGGTGGTTCTTGGTCAGCCAGATATCGGCCGTGGTGCCGGTGGTGACGATGGTGGTACGGGTGGCCAGGTCGTTCAGGCTTTTGACCGCGCTGTTATTCGGCACCAGGGCCTGTACCGCGACTTTCAGGTTGGGGTTGGTGAAGTCCACCGCTTCCTTGCGCTCCGGCGTGACGGTCATGTTGGCGAGGATCAGGTCGACCTTGTCGCTTTGCAAAAACGGAATACGGCTGGCCGGTTCCACCGCGACGAATTCGACTTTGTTCTCGTCGCCCAGCAGGTCCTTGGCGAATTGGCGGCCGATGTCGGTATCGAAGCCGACGTAGCGACCGGCCTCATTCACAAAGCCGAACGGCGGTTTGTCGGTGAACACGCCGACAATCAGCTTATCGCGCGCCTTGATTTTATCGATGTAGCTGACAGCCGCGGGTTTTACCGGCTCTTCGGCCTTTTTATCGCAGCCGGCCAGCAAGGCGACGGCCAACAATGGCAGCAGTAACTTTTTCATATCAGTTCCAGTTCCTTGATCTTTTTGGGCAGTGTTGAAACGAAGGAGAACTTCTCCAGGAACTGCTGCGCGCGTGCGGTTTGCGGGTTCGTAAAGAATGCCTCGGGGGTGTTGTGTTCGAGGATGCGGCCGGCCTCCATAAACACCACGCGGTCGGCGACGGCGCGGGCGAAGGCCATTTCATGGGTGACGATCAACAGGGTCATGCCCTCGCGGGCCAGGCCCTGGATCACCTCCAGCACTTCCTTGACCATCTCCGGGTCGAGGGCGGCGGTGACTTCGTCAAACAGCATGACCTGCGGGTTCATGCACAACGAGCGGACGATCGCGATACGTTGCTGCTGTCCGCCGGAGAGCTGGCGTGGGAAGGCGTCGCGCTTGTCGGCCAGGCCCACGCGTTCAAGTAGTTTTTCGGCCTGGGCACGCGCTTCACGGGGGTCGCGCTTTTGCACTTTGAGCGGGCCAAGCAGGATGTTGTCGAGCACGCTCATGTGCGGGAACAGGTGGTAGCTCTGGAATACCATGCCGATGTCCTGGCGCACCTGGCGCCAGTCGGTGGTTTTATCCAGCAGCTCTTTCCCTGCAAAGCGCAGGCTGCCGCTGTGGGCGACTTCCAGCCCGTTGAGGCAGCGCAGCAAGGTGCTTTTGCCGCAGCCGCTGGGGCCGAGGATCACCACCACCTCGCCGCTGTGCACGGTCAGGTCGATGCCCTTGAGCACCTGCTGCTCGCCAAAGAATTTGTTGAAACCCTGAAACTCGATCAATGCGCTCATGCTTGGGCCCAGCGCCGTTCCAGCACCTTGGAGGCGGCCGACAACGGGTAGCAGATAAAGAAGAAAAACAGGAACAGCGCGCCGTAGATCAACACCGACTCATAGGTGCGCTCGATAATTTGCTGGCCGACCTTGATCACGTCCACCACGCCGATCAGCACCGCCAGGGAACTGGTCTTGATGATGCGCGTGTAGACGTTGATGGTCGGCGGCGTCATACGCTTGAGGGCCTGGGGCAGCAGCACATAACCGTACAGCTGGGGGTCCGACAGGCCGATCGACAAGCCGGCTTCACGCTGGCCACGGGGCAGCGAATGCAGGGCGCCGCGTACCACCTCGCCGACCTCGCTGGCACCCCACAGCGACAGCACCAGCACCGCGCACCAGAAGCTGGGGATGCTCAAGCCAAAGAAAATCGGCATCCCGAAGAACAACAGGTACAACCACACCAGCACCGGAATGGCGCGGAACAGTTCCAGATACACCCGCAGCACGGCGTTGATCAGCTTGCTGTTCAGCGTGCGCAACACGCCATACAACACACCGCCCACCGTACTGAAGGCGATGCTCAGGAAAGAAATCGACAGGGTTTGTGCAGCGCCCTTGCCCAGTTGCGGCAACGACACCCACAACAACTCAAGACCCGAACTGGCCATGCTGGAGCCTCCTTTCCAGGCGGCTGAGCAGCAGCGACAGCGGCAGGAACAACAGCACGCAAATCAGCGTCAGCACGGCGAGCATCTCGTAGGTTTTGTAGTAGAGAGCGATGTAGCTCTTGGTGGTGTAGAGAATTTCCGGCACCGCCACGGCGGACACCACGGTGGTTTCCTTGAGCAGGAAGATGAAATTGGCGAACAGCGCCGGCAGGCTGAGGATGCGGCCTGGGGCAGGATCACATGACGCAGCAACTGCCAGTCGGACAGGCCGATGGACTTGCCCGACTCGATCTGTGCCGGCGGCACGGCTTCCACCCCGGCGCGCAGCACTTCGGTGAGGTAGGCACCGCCGAGAAAGGTCATGGTGATGATCGCCGCCCAGAACCCGGAGATATTCAAACCCAGGGCCGGCAAGGCGAAGTACACGAAGAACAGTTGGATCAGCAGCGGTGTGTTACGCGCCAGCTCCACGTACAGCGCCACCAGGCGCGACAGATAGGGCGTGCGAAACACCAGCAGCGCGGCGTTGATCAGTGCCACCAGCAGCGAGGTGGCAATGGCGATCAGGCCCACTTGCAGCGTCACCCCCACGGCGTTCAGAAACGCCGGCAAGGTGCTGAGGATAAAAGTGAAATCGAAGGTCATGGGTAGTCCATATCGCCGCATGGGTAATGCCGCGAGCGCAGTCCGTTCCGACATGGGTAACGTCGGGTAGCGCGAACTTTAAAGGTATAAAAAGTAAAATTTAAATACCAAAATAGCATATTGATATCACCCAAAAAGATAACCTCGGAATTCGCGGGATTGGCGGGTGACGGCTATGGTTGGGGGTCTGCTTTTCGAAGGATTGAACAATGAACAAAGCGAAACCGATTGATCCGCAGGAGCTGGTGAAATGGTTGGTGGCGTTGCGTCGGGCGCTCAATAGCCGGAGTCTCTAGGCTCCCTCCCACATTTTTAATTGCATTCCAAATCCCAGGCATAAAAAAACGCCGACGCTATACCAGCCATCGGCGTTGAAACCTTGAAGGGGTTTTACCGCTCGATCAGAACGCCGGCACGACCGCACCGTTGTACTTCTTCTCGATGAAGGCTTTGACTTCCGGGCTGGTCAGGGCTTTGGACAGTTTCTGGATAGCGTCGCTGTCCTTGTTGTCCGGGCGGGCCACCAGGAAGTTCACGTAGGGCGACTTGGCGTCTTCGATGATCAGCGCATCCTTGGCTGGGTTCAGGCCGGCTTCCAGTGCGTAGTTGGTGTTGATCACATCCAGGTCAACCTGGTCCAGCACGCGTGGCAGCAGGGCTGATTCCAGCTCCTTGAATTTCAGATGCTTGGGGTTGTCCTTGATGTCTTTGGGGGTGGATAAGGCGTTGGTCGGGTCTTTGAGTGTAATCAGGCCGTTCTTTTGCAACAGCAATAGGGCACGGCCGCTGTTGGAACCTTCGTTGGGAATGGCAACGGTGGCGCCATCTTTGAGGTCTTCAATTTTCTTGATCTTATTCGAATAGCCGCCGATGGGTTCAACGTGCACGCCAACCACGGTCACCAGATTAGTACCCTTGCCCTTGTTGAAGTTTTCCAGGTACGGCAGGGTCTGGAAGTAGTTGGCGTCCAGACGCTTTTCGGCGACTTGCACGTTGGGCTGCACGTAGTCGGTGAAGACCTTGATCTGCAGGTCCACGCCTTCTTTGGCCAGGGTCGGCTTGATCAGCTCAAGGATCTCGGCATGCGGGATCGGGGTGGCAGCCACCACCAGTTTCTCGTTGGCTTGGGCGAAGCCGGCAGTCAGGGCAGCCGCCAGTGCGGTAAACAACAGAACCTTTTTCATGCAATGTCCTTCTAACGACCGTTTTTATGTGAGGTGCCAGCGAAACGCTATCGCGGCGTGAAGCGGACAATACCTAGATTTTTTATTCCCGAACAATATCTTTTATTCACGTTGATATTCCATTTTGCTCATGTAGGAATTTGCGCAGGCTTTCCTGCTCCGCAGGGCTGGCAGTGTTAAAGATTCGCTGCACCTGTTCCAACGGCGAACCGGCCACTGGCAGGTTCAAATGTTCGGGCAAAATCTCGTCGCCACTGCTCACCAGCAAGGCAAAGTGAATGACGTTTTCCAGTTCGCGGGTATTGCCCGGCCAACTATGACGCTCCAGTACACGCTGGGCATCGTCGCTGATCAGCGGCACCGGCAGGTCCAGGCGCTGGCTGTAGATGCCGAGGAA
The DNA here is from genome assembly GCF_016937615.1 of Pseudomonas lactucae. Classification (GTDB taxonomy): domain Bacteria; phylum Pseudomonadota; class Gammaproteobacteria; order Pseudomonadales; family Pseudomonadaceae; genus Aquipseudomonas; species Aquipseudomonas lactucae. Next base: position 9,975 of record NZ_JAFHKI010000026.1, read on the forward strand.
ATACTCGGCCAGCGACAGAATATCGCCGACCCGCTCGCGCAGCGCCGGCAGGTCCAGCTGCCCTTCACTCAAGTAATGGAACAGGCGCTCATTGAATTTGCCCGCCGCCACCGCCTGGGCCAGGTCGATGCTGGTGGCTGCCACCAGGCGCACGTCCACCGGGCTGGGTTGATGGGCGCCAACGCGGGTGACTTCGTGATTTTCCAGCGCGGCGAGCAATTTGACCTGGATCGGCAGCGGCAAGTCGCCGATCTCGTCCAGGTAAAGCGTGCCGCCATTAGCCGAACCGAACCATCCGGCGCGACTGCTGGCCGTGCCACTGTGGCTGCCGGCGGCATAGCCGAACAACTCGGCATCGGCATACGTAGGGCTGATCGCGCCGCAATTGACCGAGACAAACAAACCGGTACGGTCACTGCCACGGTGAATATGCCGCGCCAGCAATTCCTTACCGCTGCCGGTCTCGCCGCGAATCAACACGGGCAAGGCGCGGGGTGCAAGGCTTTCGAGGTCTTCGCGCAACTGGCGGGAGCGGGGATCGACGAACACCAGCGCCTTGGCGCGGATGCTCAACGGGCTTTTTTCGGCGTCGGGGAAGGTCAGCAGTGGCTGGCCGAAGGTTTCATGCAGACTCATGGCAGGCTCCCGCCCCAATCCACTCAGGGACAGGGCGTTGAAAGAAGGTTACGCACTACGCCGGGCGTGATGCTCAAGGCGGTGTTGCAGGCGATAGAGGTAGGCGAACCCCTGCTCCCAGCGCTGATGGCCGGACTTCACATTGATATGCCCGGCGCCGGAAAGGATGCCGGCTTCGGCGCCCCAGTTACGCGCCAGCTCCAGCGCACGCGGGGTGCTGACGGCACTGTCGTTGTCGGAGCTCACCACCTGGCTGGGAAACGGCAGCAGGTCGGTCGGGATCGGTGCGAAGTTGCGCAAGGCAGGCGAGCAGGCTGGGCGTTCGACATCCGCCGGCGCCACCAACAGGGCGCCGCGCACCTGGCGCAGCACGTGCACCGGCGCGGTGGCCGCCCAATGTGCCACGGTGATGCAACCCAGGCTGTGGGCGATCAGGATGACCGGCGTGCTGTCGGCGGCGATGGCCTCGGCCAGCGCCGCCACCCAATCCTCGCGGCGCGGCGTCAGCCAATCGGCCTGTTCCACGCGCGCACTGTTGGGCAGGCTGTGCTGCCAATGGGTTTGCCAATGATCTTCTGGCGATCCTTGCCAGCCCGGCACGATCAGGTAACGAATCGATTCGCTGTGCATGGGTGCCCTCCTGCAGCGTTTAACGTTGCTGATCAGTATAGGGACGCGGATTATGTTCGTTAAGGAATAAGAAGCTATTTATTAATAACCAAAATCTCAAACTCATTGAAGATCAAACTGTGGGAAGGGGCTTGCTCCCTCCCACATTCCTGCGCTGCCTGGCGCCAAGGTGACGTTTTCCAGTGCATTTCAGACAGGCAAAAAACTCAATCAAGGCATGGTTCAACGGAGCTGTTTGCGCACAAATCGAACAGTTCAGTCTGTAAACACTGCCCCGCCGCGCTCAGACCGCTGCGTGCATACAACGCCAGGCGCACGCCCTGCACCACGGGCAAACCGCTCTCTGCGCCGACTACGACATGTCCGGCCTGCACCACCCTCAGCGGCAATAGACTCACACCCAACCCCGCCGCCACCGCCGAACACACGCTGGCCAGGCTCGCGCTGGAATAGCCGATACGCCAGCGCCAGCCGCTCACTTCCAGGTGGTGCAGCATTTCATTGCGGTACAGGCCGCCCACGGGAAATGCCACCAACGGCAAAGGATCGCGCCCCAGGCACGGCGTGCTGCGGCTGTCTACCCAGCACAACGGCTCGGGCCACGAGGCCAGGCAGTCATCGCTGCTGCCCATCTGCTTGACCAGCAGCACGTCGAATTCACCATTGCGGTACTGGCGCTGCAACTCGGGCCCCAGGCCGCTGGTGACCTCCAGGCGCACCCGTGGATACGCCAGCACAAACGCCGACAGCAACGGCATCAGTCGCTGCGCCGCAAAGTCTTCCGGCACGCCCAGGCGCAGCACACCGTCACTTTGCTGGTTGATCAACACATCGGCGGCCTCTTCGTGCAGCGCCAGAATGCGTCGCGCATAGGCCAGCAAGCGCTCGCCCTCGGCGGTGGCAACGACGCGCCGTTGATCGCGGTCCAGCAACTGGCACGCCACTGCGTCTTCCAGGCGGCGGATCTGCTGGCTGACAGTGGACTGGGTCAAATGCAGGCGCTCGGCGGCGCGGGTGAAGTTGCCGCAATCCACCACGGCGACGAAGCTGCGCAGCAATACAGGATCGAACATGATCATTCTCGTTGCCACTGGTTGGCATGGTTATATTTAATTTCAGAATACCGGGGGGCGCTGGCCATACTCACGCCTCTTTTACCGAAGTGCAAAGGCGCTGCATGACCCTCAATAAATCTTTCGCCGGCTGGGGCCTGCTGGTGGTGCTGGGCCTGAACCTGCGGCCGATCCTGAGTTCCATCAGCCCGTTGCTCGGCGAGATCCGCCAAGCCACCGGCCTGAGCTTCCAGAGCAGCGCCCTGCTCACCAGCCTGCCGGTGGTGTGCATGGGCCTGGTGGCGCTGGTAGGCGTGCGCGTGGAAGCGCGGTTGGGTGAACGACGCGGTATCGCCCTGGGCTTGATGCTGATTCTGCTGGCTTGCCTGGCGCGTTGGTGGATGGGCCAGGGCTCGGCACTGCTGGTTACGGCCTTGCTCGGAGGGGCCGGTGTGGCGCTGATCCAGGCGTTGGTGCCGGCGATGATCAAGCGTGAATTCCATCGTCGCGTGCCAGTGGCGATGGGCGTGTACTCGGCCTCACTGATGGCCGGGGGCGGTTTGGCGGCGTTGCTCAGTCCGCTGGTGGCCACGCATTTCCAGCAATGGCAGGCGGGGTTGGGCGTGTGGCTGTTGCCGGCGCTGGGCGCCTTGTTGTTGTGGGCCTGGCTGCCGCTGGGAGCGGCGAGGAATCCTCAGGTGGTGCCCGCGTTCAAAGGCCTGCGCAATCGGCGCGCGTGGCTGCTGGCGCTGTATTTCGGGCTGGTGAACTGCGGCTACATGAGCCTGGTGGCATGGCTGCCGGCCTATTATCAGCAATTGGGTTGGGACGTGTTGCCCAGTGGCTCGTTACTGGCCTTCATGACGATCTTCCAAGTGATCGCCGCGCTCTTGATGCCCGTGCTGGCGCAACGCGGCATCGACCGTCGGCCGTTGCTCGGCATCAGCCTGCTGGCCCAGACCATCGGCTACCTCGGCCTGCTGCTGGCGCCGCTGCAATTTCCCCACCTGTGGGTGGCCTTGTGCGGCTTCGGCCTGGGCGCCTGTTTTGCCCTGAGCCTGCTGCTGACCCTCGACCATCACCGCGACCCTCGCCAAGCCGGGCAACTGGCGGCCTTCGTGCAGGGAGTGGGCTTTCTAATCAACGCGGTTTCGCCATGGATGACCGGCTGGCTGCGCGAACTCACCGGCCACTTCACCAGCGCCTGGGTGGTGCTGACGGTGACCGCGCTGGCGATGCTGGTGGTGACGCGGGTGTTCAGCCCGGCCACCTATCGCAGCGGGCTAGAAGGCGTAGCGCCCGGTCACCATTGCTAGCGACAAATGTTTGCGCCTTTCGCAAGAGCAAGTTCGGGGGCTTCAGCGAACTCATAGACAGCTGCGGAACCTGAAAATATACAGCGGGTATTTTCTAAGCCTATTTATTTCCAAGTTCTCGTCGCTTACACCAGCTTCGAATCCAACCCCGACCAGCCCATTAAGGGCTCGCTAGAAATCACCGACAAGAATGACCATGACAAGTCGCCACTTAAACTTAATAAATATATAAAAAATATGAAGCACTGTCGCACAACGAGTTTCTTCTTTTGCAAAGCAAACACATGTGTCGACTTACTGAGTGATATTAGGAGAATCAAATCCGCAAATCGCCTCAGGAATAGTTACCCTCATTGCATCCAACATGTTCGGTGAGCAACGATCACACTGCATCGAGTGGAACGCCGCTCATTCACCCCTGCACTTCACAACCCACTACTTCAATGAAAATCAGGACAATGTCTGATGGACTGTATCTTTTGCAACATCGCCTGCGGCACAGCACCCGCTCATTTGCTATGGGAAGACCAGACCCACATGGCCTTTCTCTCCCTCTTTCCCAACACGCCAGGTTTCAGCGTCGTCATTCCCAAAAATCATCATGGCAGCTATGCGTTTGCCGAGTCGGACAAGGTGCTTTGCGACCTGATTGTCGCGGCCAAAAAAACTGCGCTGCTCCTCGATAGGGCGCTGGAGGGTGTCGCGAGGACAGGGATGATTCTGGAGGGGTATGGTGTTGACCATCTGCACGCAAAACTTTTCCCCATGCACGGCACTGGCGAAGAGAGCACCTTCAAAAAGATCAGTTCAAGCGTGGACACCTTCTTTGATCGTTATGAGGGCTATATCTCCTCCCACGACTCAGTGAAGGCTGACGATTCGGTACTGGCTGCACTGGCCGCGCATATTCGGCTTTTTGCGGATGCCGGTGCCATACACCGTCGAGGTGAATGAACTTTGCGTAACAGCCCACCCATATTCCACTTCGATCTATAAAAATAAAAAGAGCTTGTTTGAAGGAATTAGAGCCTGCATTTAAAACCTCAGCTCCGTGCATCGTGCGCCAGTCCGACACTATTGGCCTGGGGCCGAAGAAGCCTTTGTCGACTCATTGGCCAGCGGCGAACTCAAGGCGCTGCACTGGCGCAACCTGCCCCATACACTCGACAGTTTGAACAACCGCTGCGGCGTGATCAGCCGCGCTGGGGGTCGCTTGTCGCCAGCGGCGAAGGCGCTGATCGAGAGCTTGCGGGCGGTGGAAAACCGAACCGATTGGCCCGTGCAAACGTCCCGAAGTCATTGAAGCGCACGCCCATCTCGGCCATGACCTTATGCGCCACCCTGGTCGTCATCTGGCGAATGTAGAACGGCTCCTTCACCACAAAATGATGAATCCCGTGGGTGCTGCCGAAGTTGAAGCAGAACGCCTGCAGCGGCCACAGCCACCAGGGATTGAGCACTTGGGTTTGCTGGATCACATTGCCCAGTTCCACATCGCCGTAGTAGTGCATGTTGGAGCTGACAAAGTGCAGGCAAAAGGTGCGCAGCACGTTGGGGCCGATGATCACCACGGCAGCGATGTCGATCACCTGCATCATCTGCAAGGTGCCGGCGGACCAAGCGATTGGCGCGCCCAGCAGGCTGGCGATGCCATTGGCGGCGTGGAAGCCGAGAAACACGTACCACGCGCCCCAATGCAGCAGCGCCAGCGGTGCGTAGACCAGCAGCGAGCGTTTGAGAATCTTGAGTTTGTGGCTCCAGGTCCTGGCGCGCAGCATGCGGATAAACGCCGACATCACGTTATCGCCCACCATCAGCAAGCGCGCAAACCCCCAGGGTTCGCCGTTGGTGATCGCACGCTCCTCCATATCGGTTTCGGTGCCGGAGACTTTGTGATGGTTGAGGTGCAAATGGCGGCGGATCCACGGGTTGATGGTGCTCGGCCGCGCCAGCCACACCAGGCCCATCATCAGGTTGTGCGGCAGGCGCTGCTTGCGAAAATACATGCTATGGATCAGGTCGTGTTCCAGCTCGTGGGTCAGTGAGGCGAGGAAGGCATTGAGCAGCAGGCAGGCCCACCAAGCCATGTGACCGGTGATATAGAGCGCCGCCGAGCCCAGCATACCCAGCAAGGCGAACGCCAGGATGCCCGCGCCCAGGGCGTCCTGATGCAGCAACCAGGGGTGTTGCTGGCGCAGGCGCGCACCTTCGGCGAGGACTACTTCGCGGATATGCGCCGAACGCTGTTGCGCGTTCATCTGCTGGGGACTTGCAGAAGTACCGTCCATGCTCCCATCCTCTTGTTCAATGAAGGGTTACATCCTGCCTCAGGTCACGCGGCAGAACGCTAGCCCCACACGCCAACCTGTTGACCGCAAGCGCCAATCGCCATGACCGAACCCACGTCCCTCGCCAGTTGGACCCGTGCCCTGCGCAAACAGCTCGACGCCCTGGGCCTCGACAGCGCCGCACTCTGCGCCCAGGCCGGGCTCGACCCGCAGCAGATGGACGACCCCAATGCACGCTATCCACTGTCGGCGACCACGCGTTTGTGGGCGCTGGCCGTGCAGGCCAGTGGCGATCCGGCGATAGGGTTGCGCGTGTCACGGTTTGTCAGCCCGACGACGTTTCATGCGCTGGGGTATGCGCTGGTGGCCAGCGGCAGCCTGCGGGAAGTGTTCGAGCGCATCGTGCGTTATCACCAGGTGGTCAGTGATGCGCTGACGCTGGAGCTTATTCGCGACGGCGAACGCTATCGTTTTCGCCTGCTGCAACCCGAAGGCAGCCCGGCGCGGCCTTGGAAGCCATCGATGCGTTTGCGGCGATCTATGTGCGCACCTGCCGCAACCGCCTGGGCCGGGATTACGCGCCCTTGGCCGTGCACTTGCGGCGCCCGGAACCGGCCGATGCCAAACCCTGGCACACGGTGTTCCGCGCGCCGGTGTTTTTTGGCGCCGATGAGGACTGCCTGGAGTTTGCGGCTCAGGACTTCGACAGCCACCTGGACGACGCCAACCCGGAGCTGGCCGAGCACAACGAAACCGTGCTCAAGCGCACCCTCGCCCAGCTGCAACCGCTGACCTGGGAGCGCAAGGTGCGCGCGGCGATCGAAGCGCAGCTGCCCGAAGGCGAGCCGAGCGCCGAACGGATTGCCCAGGCGCTGCACTTGAGTCTGCGCAGCTTGCAGCGGCACCTGGCGGATGAGGGATGCCGGTTCGATGCGCTGCTCAATGAATGCCGGCAGAACCTGGCGCTGCTGCACTTGCGCGACCCGCAGTGCTCATTGGCCGAGATCAGCCATCTGTTGGGATTTGCTGATACCAGCAGCTTTAATCGGGCGTTCAAGCGGTGGACGGGGATGACACCGGGGCAGTTTCGGGATGGGTTGCAGTAGGCCGATGTGGGAGATTTGTGGGGACCTCATCGGGGGCAAGCCCTAACGCCAGTCAGTTAAGGGACAA
>NZ_JAFHKI010000260.1 GCF_016937615.1 Pseudomonas lactucae
ACCCGCGCCGAGTGGGGCGCGCGCCCGTGCTGGCGCGGGGCGCCGGTGTGGCATGCACGCCACACGGGCGATCCGTTGGCGGCCTGCGTCGAGCTGCTGGGCCAGGCGCCGCGAGGGCGCGTCGCGTTTCTGGACCGGGCCACGCTGCTGTTGGGCTTCCCCCATGTGCACTACTTGATGCTGCCCTGGCAAACCGGCCTCTACTCCCGGCAAGACTGGCAAGGCTTTGCCCAGGCGCTGTTCAACCAGCAGATGGGCATCGAGCCTGAGCACTGGCAGATACAGATCACCGACAGCGACTTCGGGCAACCACGCCTGGCCTGCGCAACGTCCCGGCTGCTGCTGCAAGAACTGCGCGACCTGTTCAAGCTCAACCACTTGCCGCTGGTGAGCTGCACACCGTTGTTGACGGCGGTCGCCCGCCGGTACTGGCGGCAGTTGCACGCTGACTGTGTGCTGGCGGTGCCTGACGCAGACAGCCTCAGTTGCCTCTACCGGCGGCAGGGACTCATCGATCAGGTGTGTGTCATCCCCACCCAACCCGGCAGCGCCTTGAGCGATAACCTGTTCACCGTCGACCTGCTCTGCGAGCGCCACGCACTTGCCACACAGGTCGTCACCAATACCGCTTTGGAAAACCGCCTGGGGCCTGTGCACCCTTGGCTGGAGGCAGCGTCAACATGAACGCCCTGCGCGCGCCGCGTGCGCCGGACGTAGACTTCCAGCGCGCCGGCACAACCCACCGCCCGGTAATCGCCGCGCTATGGCTGGTGGCGGCCGTGCTGCTGTGGAGCACCTGGCAACACTGGCAACACATGGCGCAACGGCAACAGCAGACCGACGCACTGGAGCAGCACTTCATCCAGTTGACCCGCCGACAGGAGCAGTTGATCCAGGCCGCCAGCCACCTGTCGCCCCGGCAAAAACAACAGCTGGCGGCCTTCGCCCAACAAAAGGCCAGCCCCTTCGCGCTGATGGATGCCGTGGCGCTGGCCTGGTCCAGGGAAATCGCCCTGACCCGCGTGGAGGTCAACACCCAGGCCCAACAGATTCACCTGGACCTGGAAGCCAGGCAGCTGGGCGATGCGTTTCGCTTTGTCGAACGCCTCACGGCCCAACCCGGCGTGCGCGTGAACCTGCAGCACAGCGCGCTCAAGAGCAGCGACCCGCAGCACCCCGTGCAGGTCAAACTGACCGTTGGCGCAGGCTAGCCGCCCATGGACACACTCACTCGCCACCTGCCGCGCCTGCGTTGGCAATGGATGCAATGGCAACAACGCCTGGGCTTCTGGGGCGCATTGGCGTTGGCCGTGATGGCCGCGGCCCTGGTGGTCGAAGTGAGCGTGATTCATCCGGCGAACAGCGCGGACCGTGAGCGGCGCCAGACCCTGGAAACCGGTATCGCCGAACAACCCCAGGAGGTGCAGGTGACTGAACCGGCGGTGGTTGAACGCCTGCCGAACGCGGACGACTTTGCCCCACGCCTGGAACGGCTGCTGGGCCTGCTGACGCAACGCGGCTTCATCGTCGAACAGACCACCTTGGCCTACTCCGCGCCTGGCGACACCGGGCTGCAGCGTCTTGAGGTCGAGATCCCCCTCACCGGCCCCTACAGCCTGTTGCGCGAAGCACTGAACGCGGTCACGCAAGAGCCGGCGGTGCGCATCGAGAACCTCACGCTCGAACGCAAGGAAATCACCAGCGGCCTGTTGAACATCAACCTCAAGTTGAGCGTGCTGGGGGTGGAGGAATGAAACTCTCACGCTCTTTACGCGTGCTGTTGCTGCTGACGTTGCTCGGCTGCGGCTGGCTGTTCTGGCAGGACACCGTCGACAGCCCAGAGAGCGCCGCGCCGGCACCCATCGCCGTCGAACCCGCGCCTCCCGCGCCAACG
>NZ_JAFHKI010000261.1 GCF_016937615.1 Pseudomonas lactucae
TCCACACCACTTTGCCGGTGTCTTTGTTCAGGGCCACCAGCTTGGCGTCGAGGGTGCCGAAGAACACCAGGTCGCCATACAGCGCCACGCCCCGATTGATCACGTCACAGCACGGACGGATGTCATCGGGCAGGCGCGCGTCGTATTGCCAGAGCTTCTTGCCGGTGCGCGCGTCCACTGCAAACACCCGCGAGTAGGAACCGGTGAGGTACATCACCCCGTCCTTGACCATCGGCTGCGCCTGCTGCCCACGCTGTTTCTCGCCGCCAAACGAAAACGCCCAGACCGGGCGCAGGTCCTTGACGTTGTCGACGTTCAGGCTGTCGAGCGGGCTGTAGCGCTGGCCCTGCACGCCCAGGCCGTTGGTGACGATCTGCCCGGGGTTTTTCGGGTCCTGGAGGATGTCCTCATCGGTGACCGAGGCCATGGCCTGGCCGGATAACAGGATGGCACCGAGCAACACACTCAAGGCGAAGGGTTGGCGACGTGCGGGTTGGGTCATGACGGCTACCTCTGCGGTTTTTTGTTATACCCGG
>NZ_JAFHKI010000262.1 GCF_016937615.1 Pseudomonas lactucae
GGTCACTCCTACTGACGGGCTACTTTCCTCAGGCCCGCAGGAGGAATCAGGATGACGACTTACAATTGGGATTTGATCGAACGTCTGCTGCATGAAGTGCAGAACGGCGAAGGCAGCTTCGCGCCGCGCAAATACGCCGAACAGGAAGCGGCCGAGAAGGCCACGGCGGGCGAGGACACCGGCAATCTGGATGCGCTGAAGAAGACCGCTGCCGATTACGAGGCGCTGCTGTTCAAGCGCGGTTTTATCGAATCACGCCCGGAGGAAGAGGGCGGCAATGGCGAGAATTTCATTTTGACGGCGCTGGGCGCGCAATTGCTGGCGCTGATCGACAGTTCCATTCCGGGCAATGATCATCCGCGCCAGGTGTTGGATGAGCAGGCCGACGCACTGGACCCGCAGACCTTCGCTGACGTGGCGTCCAAAGCGCAAATCGCCTGACCTTGTCACGCGCCGGCACCCGCATGGCCGGCGCGAAACTGTCGGATCGGTAATCTGGCGCTAAGGTTGCTGACAGCCGGCGCCACCTAATCTGCTGCCATTCAACTGACGGGCTTGAATTGGCATGCACCCTCTCACTTCTCGACGTACTTTCGTCAAAGGCCTGGCCGCCGGCGGC
>NZ_JAFHKI010000263.1 GCF_016937615.1 Pseudomonas lactucae
GCCATAAACCGGCATCCCTGCCGGTTTACCCCCCAAATCAATATCGAATTGCGGCCAGCGTGTTTGACGGGGCGCCTGACATCAAGATCAAAAGCCAGAGCAACAGCAACAGCAACAGCAACAGAGCAAGAGCAGGCAGATACCTATGGCTGTCGCAGGCAAGCCCACAGGGGATCGGCATCGTTTTTAAGAAAGTGTTTACACACCGGCAATAAGAAAACTAAGGAAGGTCACCGTGAATAAACGCAAGTCAGGCTTAACTACCGCCATCCACACCGCCTTGGGCTACCCACTCAAGGCAACCGCAGCGCGCCATACGGTGCGTTGTTGTGTTGCCTGGCAAGCCTGGGTACCGCCCAGGCCGCACCCTACGTGGAAACCGGCAAGCTGGGCGATGCGGCCAGTTGGCGCAGCAACGAGTTCAAGGCCGACTGGGGCCTGGGCGCCGTGCGGGCGGACACCGCGTACGCCGCCGGCTATACCGGCAAGGGCGTCAAGCTGGGGATCTTCGACCAGCCGGTGTACGCCCAGCACCCGGAATTCGCCAGCCCTGGCAAAGTGGTGACAGTTGTCACCGAGGGCATTCGCCAATACACCGACCCCTATATTCCGGTCAAAGCCGGTGATGCGTTTCGTTATGACGGTACGCCGTCGCTGGGTTCCAACGGCAAGCTGGGTAACCACGGCACCCACGTCGGTGGTATTGCCGCCGGCAACCGCGATGGCGGGCCGATGCACGGCGTGGCCTTCAGCGCGCAGATCATCAGCGCCGAGAACGGCGATCCGGGGCCCGAGGACGGGATCATCCTCGGCAACGACGGGGCGGTGTACAAGGCCGGCTGGGATGGCTTGGTCGCCAGCGGCGCGCGGATCATCAACAACAGCTGGGGCATCGGCATTGGTGACCAGTACGCCAAGGGTGGTCGCGACCCGGCCTTTCCGAACTTCACCGTCAATGAAGCGCAGGCGCAGTTCGACAACATCCGGCCGATCCTCGGGACGCTGGCAGGCGGCGCTTATCAAGGCGCCATCGACGCCGCCCGCAGTGGCGTGCTGACCATCTTCGCCGCCGGTAACGACTACAACCGCAACAACCCCGATGCCATCTCGGGGCTGGCGTATTTTGTACCGCAGATCGCCCCCAACTGGCTGTCGGTCGCGGCATTGCAGCAGAACCCGGACACCACCAGCGCCAATCCTTACGTGATCAGCACGTTTTCCTCGCGTTGCGGGTACGCCGCGAGTTTTTGCGTGGCGGCGCCGGGGACCAGAATCTATAGCTCGGTGATCAACGGTACCAGCCTTGAGAACCTCACCACCGACTGGGCCAACTTCAACGGCACCTCCATGGCCGCGCCGCATGTGGCCGGCAGTGCGGCGGTGTTGATGGAGCGCTTTCCCTATATGAGCGGCGAGCAGATTTCCACCTTGCTCAAAACCACCGCCACCGACCTGGGCGCGCCGGGCATCGACTCGCTGTATGGCTGGGGCATGATCAACCTGGGCAAGGCCGTCAACGGCCCCGGGATGTTTATCACCGCCGAGGATATTCCCGCCGAATTCCGCATCGATGGCGCGTATGGCAGTGGGCAGTTCGTCGCCGACCTGCCGGGCATCGGCGCGGTGGTGGATGCCGGCAAGCCGACCCAACGTCTGTGCAACGACGTGCACTGTGGCCTGGATGTGTGGAGCAACGACATCTCGGGGCATGGCGGCCTGACCAAGCTGGGCGTCGGCGCACTGGTACTGACCGGCAGCAACACCTACAGCGGCCCGACCCTGGTCAACCAGGGCCTGCTGGCGGTCAATGGCTCGATCACCTCCGATGTCACCGTCAGCCAGAGCGGCGTGCTGGGTGGCTCGGGGCGCATCGGTTCGCTGCTCGCACAACGCGGCGGCACCGTGGCGCCGGGCAATTCGATCGGCACGCTTAACGTGGCAGGGGACGTGACGTTCGAAGCAGGCTCCACCTATGCGGTAGAACTGTCGCCCACCAGCAGCGACCGCATCGTCGCCGGGGGAACCGCGACGCTCAACGGCAACACCGTGACCCTCGCGCTGGAAAACAGCCCGACGTTATTGAGCACGGCACAGGCCCAAAGCCTGATCGGCCGCCAGTACACCATTCTGCAAGCGGCGGGCGGCATCAACGGTGGTTTTGGCGCGGTATTGCCCAACTACCTGTTTATCGGTGGTGACCTGAACTATGCGGCCAACGGCGTGCAACTGGCTGTCGCGCGCACGGCCAACAGCTTCGCCAGCGCGGGTGCCACCGACAACCAACGCGCCGTGCGGCCGCCGCCGAGCAACTGGGCGCGGGCAATGCGGTGTATGAAAGCCTGCTGCTGGCACCGAACGTCGCCACGGCGCAGGGTGCGTTCCAGCAATTGACCGGGGAAATCTACCCGGCGCTGCAAAGTGCGCTGGTCAACGACAGCCGCTACCTGCGCGAAGCGGTGGGCGAGCGCCTGCAAAACGGCGAAATGGGCGCCAGCAGCCAGACCGTCGACAAACGCGGCAACGTCTGGGTCAAGGCGCTGGGTGCCTGGGGCAAATCCGATGGGCGCAGCGATACGGCAGGCTACACCACCTCGATTGGCGGCCTGCTGGCCGGGGTCGACGGTGCGTTGGACGACGACACCCGCCTGGGCCTGGTCGCGGGCTACAGCGATACCTCGCTGAATATGGGCAGCGGCACGCATTCCCGGGCAGCTGTCGACAGCTACCACTTCGGCGCCTACGCCGGACACGAAATCGGCGCCTGGCGCTTGAGCGGTGGCGCCACCCACAGCTGGCACCGCGCGGACGTCAAACGTGACCTGCAATACGGTGACGTCAGCGGCAAACAAAAAGCCAAAGTGGACGCACGCAGCACCCAGGTATTCGGCGAAGCGGCGTACCGCGTGAACCTGCAGCCCCTGGCCCTGGAGCCATTCGCCAACCTGGCCTACGTGCATCTGGACAGTGACGGTGTGACCGAAAAGGGCGATGCCGCTGCCTTGAAAAGCCGCGATGACCGCCGCGACCTGGTGCTGAGTACCTTGGGCGTGCGTGGCCTGAAGACCTTCAACGTCAATGACCACCAGCAACTGCAACTGTCGGGCACCCTGGGCTGGCAGCACAACCTGAGCAGCACCGCGTCGCAGCAGCACCTGGCGTTCGCGTCGGGCGGCCCCTCGTTTGCGGTCGAGAGTACGCCAATGGCGCGCGATGCCGCGTTGGTCGGCGCACGCGCCAGCCTGGCGCTCAGCAAGGAGGCACGGGTTAATTTCGACTACAACGGCTTGCTGTCCGGCAAAGAGAAGGTCCACGGCGTGGGCTTGAGCCTCGACTGGGCGTTCTGAGGGTTCCAACGCCCCGCAAGGGGCGGTATCCAACAATAAGAAAAGAGGATGCAGCATGGCTGTCTTTGACTATAAAAACCTCGGGGTCGAGGGTTCCAAAGCGCTGTTCGCCGATGCCATGGCGATTACGTTGTATAGCTACCACAACCTGGATAACGGCTTTGCCGTGGGCTACCAGCACAACGGTTTGGGCCTTGGCTTGCCCGCCACACTGGTTGGCGCGTTACTGGGCGGCAGCGATTCCCAGGGCGTGATTCCCGGTGTGCCCTGGAACCCCGACTCGGAAAAAGCCGCGTTGGAGGCCGTGCAAAAGGCCGGTTGGACGCCCATCAGCGCCAACACCCTGGGCTACTCGGGCAATGTCGACGCCAGGGGCACCTTCTTTGGCGAAAAGGCTGGCTACACCACGGCCCAGGTCGAGGTGCTGGGCAAGTACGATGACGCGGGTAAATTGCTCGAAATCGGCATTGGCTTTCGCGGCACATCCGGCCCCAGGGAAAGCCTGATCAGCGACTCCATTGGCGACCTGGTCAGTGATCTGCTCGCCGCGTTCGGCCCCAAGGATTATGCAAAAAACTACGCCGGCGAGGCCTTTGGCGGCTTGCTCAAGCACGTTGCCGACTACGCCGGCGCCCAGGGCCTGAGCGGCCACGACGTGCTGGTCAGTGGCCACAGTCTGGGCGGCCTGGCGGTCAACAGCATGGCCGACCTGAGCGCGGATAAATGGGCGGGGTTCTACCAGGACGCCAACTACGTGGCCTATGCTTCGCCGACCCAGAGCAGCGGTGACAAGGTGCTCAATGTCGGCTACGAAAACGATCCGGTCTTCCGTGCGCTGGATGGCTCGTCCGTCAACGGGTCGTCGCTGGGCGTGCATGACCAGCCCCACGCATCGACCACCGACAACATCGTCAGCTTCAACGACCACTACGCCTCGACGCTGTGGAACGTGCTGCCGTTTTCCATCGTCAACCTGCCGACCTGGGTCTCGCACTTGCCCACCGGGTATGGCGACGGCATGACGCGCATCCTCGATTCCGGGTTCTATGAGCAAATGAATCGCGACTCGACGATTATCGTCGCCAATCTGTCCGACCCGGCCCGCGCCACCACCTGGGTGCAGGACCTCAACCGTAACGCCGAACCGCACAAGGGCGATACCTTCATCATTGGCAGCGACGGCAATGACCTGATCCAGGGCGGCAAAGGCGCCGACTTTATCGAGGGCGGCAAGGGCAACGACACGCTGCGCGACAGCAGCGGGCATAACACCTTTTTGTTCAGCGGGCAGTTTGGCCAGGACCGGATCATGGGTTACCAACCGACGGATAAACTGGTGTTTACGCAGGTGACAGGCAGTGCCGATTATCGTGATCACGTCAGGGAGCTGGGCGGGGATACGGTGATCAGTTTTGGCGCAGATTCGGTGACGTTGGTGGGGGTGAGTGGTGTGTCGGGGGAGGGGATTGTGATCGGCTAAACGGGCTGCTGTGGCGAGGGAGCTTGCTCCCGGTGACTGCGCAGCGGTCTGCGGCTTTAAAGGGGCGCTTCGCACCCCAGCGGGAGCAAGCTCCCTCGCCACCAAGCTCGCTC
>NZ_JAFHKI010000264.1 GCF_016937615.1 Pseudomonas lactucae
GCGTTCATGTCCAGGTAGTCATTGAGCGTCCAGGGGATGATCACATCCAGGTTGCGATAGGCCAGGCCTACGCGACTGCAACCGGTGAGTACCAGGCTCAGGGTCAGCAGGACCATCAGAAGTTTAAGCCGACGCAGCATGGGCATGTCCTGGCAAGAGTGGGTTATTGCATGTGAACCCACGCCGGGCGTGACAGTTCAGCCCATCAATAAAACGAGCGCACGGCCTTCAAGGTCAACAGGCCGTCGCATTGCGAATTGTGTCCGGAGTAGGCCGAGCAATCGCCGCCGCTGAGGCTGGAGTCGCTGTAGATCAGGTCCAGGTCAATGCCCTTCCATGCGCGCGAGAATTGCACCGACCAGTCGCTGAAACTGCTGATGGTGCCGCCGTCTACCGAAGCCGGCGTGCCCAATTGATGGGTGGTGTACTTCATGCTCACGCCGATGCCGAAAGGCTGGGTGCCACCGAGGTCGGCGAACAGGGTGCTGTCCTGGCGGTCGGG
>NZ_JAFHKI010000265.1 GCF_016937615.1 Pseudomonas lactucae
AGGTGGCGCTCAAGGTCGACGGTCTGCTCGGCCCTGGCCTGCGTGAGCCGGTGAGTTTCCAGGTGCGCAAAGGCGAAATTCTTGGCCTGTTCGGGTTGGTCGGGGCAGGGCGCACGGAGTTGTTCCGCCTGCTCAGCGGCCTGGAACGCGCCGGCGCGGCAGCCTGGAACTCTGTGGCGAGCCGTTGCAGTTGCGCTCGCCTCGCGACGCCATTGCCGCCGGTGTCTTGCTGTGCCCGGAGGACCGCAAGAAGGAAGGCATCATTCCGCTCTCCAGCGTGGCCGAGAACATCAACATCAGTGCGCGGGGCGCTCATTCGACCTTCGGCTGGCTGCTGCGCGACGGTTGGGAAAAGGGCAACGCAGAGCATCAAATCAAGGCGATGAAAGTCAAGACGCCGAACGCCGACCAGAAAATCATGTACCTCTCCGGCGGCAACCAGCAAAAGGCCATTCTCGGCCGCTGGCTGTCGATGCCGATGAAGGTGCTGCTGCTGGACGAACCAACCCGAGGCATCGATATCGGCGCCAAGGCCGAGATCTACCAGATCATCCATAACCTCGCGGCC
>NZ_JAFHKI010000266.1 GCF_016937615.1 Pseudomonas lactucae
AGGTGGCGCTCAAGGTCGACCGTCTGCTCGGCCCTGGCCTGCGTGAGCCGGTGAGTTTCGAAGTGCGCAAAGGCGAAATTCTTGGCCTGTTCGGGTTGGTCGGGGCAGGGCGCACGGAGTTGTTCCGCCTGCTCAGCGGCCTTGAGCGCGCCAGCGCCGGCAGCCTGGAACTCTGTGGCGAGCCGTTGCAGTTGCGCTCGCCTCGCGACGCCATTGCCGCCGGTGTCTTGCTGTGCCCGGAGGACCGCAAGAAGGAAGGCATCATTCCGCTCTCCAGCGTGGCCGAGAACATCAACATCAGTGCGCGGGCGCCCATTCGACCTTCGGCTGGCTGCTGCGCGACGGTTGGGAAAAGGGCAACGCCGAGCATCAAATCAAGGCGATGAAAGTCAAGACGCCGAACGCCGACCAGAAAATCATGTACCTCTCCGGCGGCAACCAGCAAAAGGCCATTCTCGGCCGCTGGCTGTCGATGCCGATGAAGGTGCTGCTGCTGGACGAACCAACCCGAGGCATCGATATCGGCGCCAAGGCCGAGATCTACCAGGTCATCCATAACCTCGCGGCC
>NZ_JAFHKI010000267.1 GCF_016937615.1 Pseudomonas lactucae
CCGTGCTAGACGTGTGCAAGGATACCGACGTATGCCAGGCGGTGAGGCCCGTTCGTCGATTAGCGCGATATTGAGTGTGTCGGCAGGGTGTTTCGGACTCTAGTCCTAGCGCCTTGAGAGCAAGACGCTTAAGGACCAGGTGTGTTGCGCGGTTTTACTTTTTACCCAGGCTGATCTGCTTGGACGGGCCGAAAGTCTGGCCGCTTACGCCCTTGGCAATTTGCTGGATTTCGCCACCGGACTTGAGGAAAGCCGCGATCTGGTTGTTGATCGATTCGCTGGTTTCAACGGCGGGAGCTGGCTTTGCTTTGCTGTTGGATGCTTTTACGCGCATGGCGGCCACTAACCTGTAAAAAATTAACTTGGCCAGGCATCGTACAGGAAATACTTGACAATTACTTGGTAAATATCCCCGAAGAATTAGTGTGGTGCCTGAAAATAGCCACCGTTGATCTGTGAAATCGCCTGCTAACGTGCTGTTTTGAATCGAAACCCTGGGCATTGATCGGGACAATCCGCTTGCCTGAATTCAGCCGATCGATCGGACGAGCGGGGCGGTGCCATTGGAACGCCACGCCAGCCCGCGATTTTCAGCGCCCGTCGCGTGGCAGGCGCAACTCGGGTAGAATGCCGCCCACGTAATGAGGGTATTGGACATGGCTTTAGTCGGGCGCTACAACAGTT
>NZ_JAFHKI010000268.1 GCF_016937615.1 Pseudomonas lactucae
CGTTACGCGGGCCGCTGCGCTTGGCAGGTGGCGTACCGGTGGTGCCGCCGCTGCTGTTGCGCGGGCCGTTCTGACGAGCGCCCTGAGGCTGGCCGCTGCGTGGAGCTGCCGCGCCAGCGCCTTGTGCGGGTGCACCTGGACGACGGCCACGGCCCTGGGCCGGTTTGGCCTGGGGCACGTAGTCGACGCGGTTACCGAAGTTATCCACGTCGTCGTCGAGGAACTCGTCCGGAGCGCGGTCCGCGGCGGCGCGTGGCGGCTGGCTCGGCTGACGCTGCTCGCGGGCCGGGGTGCCTTCGCGGGGCTTTTGTTCACGGGCCGGGCGTTCGCCACGGCCGTTGGTCGGCGCTTTTTCCTTGCCGCCCTTGTCCTTGCCCTTGTCGCGACGACCACCGCCACCACCGCCGCCGTTCGGGCCATCACCCTTCGGACCGCGCGGGTTGCGTGGGTTACGCACGTCCGGACGCTCGCGCGCTTCAGGCTTTTCGGCCTCCACGGCGCTGGAATCGAAGCCCATCAGGTCGCCGTCGGCGATTTTCTGCTTGGTCATGCGCTCAATGCTTTTAAGCAGTTTTTCTTCGTCCGGTGCGACCAGGGAAATGGCCTCGCCCGAACGACCGGCCCGGCCGGTACGGCCGATACGGTG
>NZ_JAFHKI010000027.1 GCF_016937615.1 Pseudomonas lactucae
CCTCCCACATTTTGACGGTATTGCCAATTTTAGAACGGGGCCGGGCACTCGAAGCGCAAGCGCTCGCCGCTTTGCGGATGCGTGAAGCTCAGCATGCTCGCGTGCAGGCACAGCCGCCGCCAGGCGGCCAGGGCTTGGTCATGGGCGTACAGGCCATCACCCAGTAGCGGATGGCCGATGGACAGCATATGCACGCGCAACTGGTGAGAGCGCCCGGTGATCGGCGTCAGCTCGACGCGGCACCAATCGCCGCAACGCTCCAGCACTTTCCAGAAGGTCAGCGCATGCTTGCCGAACTCGTGGTCCACCACATGACGCGGCTTGGTCGGTGGGTCATAGCGCAGGGGCAGGTCGATGCTGCCGCTGTCCAGCGCCGGTTGGCCCCAGGCCAGGGCGGTGTAGGCTTTTTCGGTTTCACGGTCGTGAAACTGGCGCGACAGTTCGCGATGGGTATCGGCGTCCCGCGCCAGCAGGATGATCCCCGAGGTCTCCCAGTCCAGGCGATGGACGATACGGGCTTCGGGGTAGCCGTTTTCCTGCAGGCGGGTGATCAGGCAGTCCTTGTTGTCGTCGGCGCGGCCAGGCACCGAGAGCAACAGAGTCGGCTTGTTCACCACCAGGACAGCGTCGTCCTGATAAAGGATGTGGATATTGGACAGCGGCATTAAACAGCCTCGTAACAAACGCCAACGGCGGCTCGCCCACCCAGTCCCCCGATGAGGGCCAGGGTGAACGAGCCGCCGTGGCGGCCGCCTGTTCGATCAGCGATCAGGCAGGGTGATATTGAGTTCCAGAATCGAGCAGCTGCCGTCATTTTCCAGGGCGACATGCACGTCATCGTTACCGATATTGACGTACTTGCGGATCACCTCGACCAGTTCCTTCTGCAAGGCCGGCAGGTAGTCCGGGGTGCTGCGTTGGCCGCGTTCGTGCGCCACGATGATCTGTAGACGCTCTTTCGCGACCGATGCGGTGCTTGGTTTTTTGTTGGCGCGAAAGAAGTCGAGAAATTTCATTGTTTAGTTGCCTCCAAAGATACGCTCGAAGAATCCCTTCTTCTTTACATCGAGGAAGCGATGTTCCACGGTCTTGCCCAGCAGGCGATCAACAGCATCGCTGTACGCCTGGCCGGCGTCGCTCTGGTCGTCAAGAATCACTGGCACGCCCTGGTTGGACGCCTTCAGCACAGCCTGGGATTCCGGGATCACGCCCAGCAGGGTCACCGCGAGGATTTCCTTGACGTCTTCAACGCCGAGCATTTCGCCGTTGCTGACGCGCTCGGGGTTGTAGCGGGTGAGCAGCAGGTGTTCCTTGATCGGGTCTTCGCCTTTCTCGGCGCGCTGGGATTTGCTGGCCAAAAGGCCGAGCATGCGGTCCGAGTCACGTACCGAGGAAACTTCCGGGTTGGTCACCACGATGGCTTCATCGGCGAAGTACATCGCCAGGTGAGCACCGGTTTCGATACCGGCCGGGGAGTCGCACACCACGTATTCGAAGGTTTCCTTCAGTTCGGCGAGGACCTTGCCTACGCCTTCCTTGGTCAACGCATCCTTGTCACGGGTCTGGCTGGCAGCCAGCACGTACAGGTTCTCAAGGCGCTTGTCCTTGATCAGGGCCTGTTGCAGGTTGGCTTCGCCGTTCACCACGTTGACGAAGTCATACACCACGCGACGTTCGCAGCCCATGATCAGGTCGAGGTTACGCAAACCGACGTCGAAGTCGACGATGACTGTCTTGTGGCCGCGCAGAGCGAGGCCGGTACCGATAGCGGCGCTGGTGGTGGTCTTACCCACACCACCCTTGCCGGATGTAACCACGAGAATCTTGGCCAAGGTGTTTCACCCCTAAGGAAAAAGGACTTTTCAGCCCCTGAAAAACATCTCTTGGAACTCGCTGCAGGCGGACAGCCCTTGTAGGAAAAAGATGTGGCTTCCACGGGGAAACGCCAACTTCCAATTATTCCTACGCAAGTCTTGCCGGTTTCGCTGTGCTATCAGAGTCTAGAGATGCTTGGAAAATGCGGCAGTATCCGTTAAAGCCGGGTGATGTTCAACACATCGCCCGACAGGCTGACCTGCACCCCGGCTCCCCACAGCGGATCACGGCGCAAATCTTCGGAAACCTTGTACCGGCCTGCGATGGACACCAGCTCAGCGGTCAACTGCTGACAAAAAATACGCGCCTTGGTATCACCCTTGATGCCGGCGAGTGCACGTCCGCGCATCGGGCCGTATACATGGATATTGCCATCGGCGAGAAGTTCCGCGCCGGGGCTGACCGAGGAGATCACCACCAGGTCGCTGCCTTCGGCGTAAATCTGCTGCCCGCCGCGTACGGGCGTGGTGATGATCTTTGTAGGCTTGATCGTCGGCTCTGGTGGTTTTTCCGGTTTTTTCTTCACTTCGTCGACTAACGGTTCAAGCGGACGCTCGCGCGCACCGGACGGCGGCAGTACTGGCAGTTCAATGGCGATGGCTGCGGCGATGTCTTCGATACGGCTGGCGCGGATGGCCAGGGTGCGCAGGCCATGGGAGCGGCACACGCGCATCAGGCCGGGCAGATCGATAGCGCCCTGGCCGGCGGGGAGTTTGTCCAGGGCCAGTACCAGCGGGGCATTGTTGAAGAAGTTCGGCGCCAGGGCGACCTTGGCGGCCAGTTGGCGGTCCAGGGCATCCAGGTCGTTGCGGGCCAGTTCCAGCACGGTGATGGCGAGCATGCTGCCTTTCAGCTGGAACACGGGATCTTGGTCTAGCGGTTCGGTTTGGCTCATGGTCGGCATAAAGCGGCTTGTCACGAAAAGTGTCGAGACTTATAACGAGAACACTCACCCGCCGCAAGTCGAGTCGAACCGTTGTAGAATGCGCGGCCCTGTCTTTACCGGAATCTGTAATGGATCGCCCGCGTTTTCGAGCTGTATTTCTTCACCCGCGTTTCTGGCTATTGTGGCTGGGGCTCGGCCTGTTGTGGCTGGTCACTCGGTTGCCGTACCGTGCGCTGCGTGCCATTGGTCGGTTGCTGGGCGCGGGGATGTACCGTGTCGCCGGCGAACGTCGCCGCATCGCCGCGCGCAACCTGGAACTGTGCTTCCCGGAAAAAACCGCCAAAGAGCGTAAGCACCTGCTCAAGCAGAACTTTGCCTCCACCGGCATCGCCTTCTTTGAAATGGCCATGAGCTGGTGGTGGTCGCGCCAGCGCCTGGCGCGCCTGGCCCATGTCGAAGGCCTTGAACACCTCAAGCAGGCGCAACTGGACGGCAAGGGCGTGATCCTCATGGCCCTGCACTTCACCACCCTGGAAATCGGCGCGGCGCTGCTCGGGCAGAAGCACACCATTGATGGTATGTACCGTGAGCACGGCAACCCGCTGTTCGACTTTATCCAGCGCCGTGGGCGCGAGCGCCACAACCTTGATTCCCTGGCCATCGAGCGCGAAGACGTCCGCGGTATGCTCAAGTTGCTGCGCGCCGGCCGTGCCATCTGGTATGCGCCGGACCAGGACTACGGCGCCAAGCAAAGCGTGTTCGTGCCGCTGTTCGGCATCCAGGCCGCCACGGTCACCGCCACCAGCAAGTTCGCCAAGTTGGGCAAGGCCTTGGTGGTGCCGTTCACCCAGGAGCGCCTGGCCGATGGCAGCGGTTACCGCCTGGTCATCCACCCGCCGTTGAGCGATTTTCCCGGTGAAAGCGATGAGGCGGACTGCCTGCGCATCAACCAATGGGTTGAAGCCGCCGTGCGCGAATGCCCCGAGCAATACCTGTGGACGCACCGGCGCTTCAAGAGCCGGCCACCGGGTGAACCCAAGCTGTACGAAAAACGCCGCTGATCAGTCAGATCTTTCCCCCTTTATGGAGTGACGCAATGCGCCCAGCTGAACCGGTTACAGGCTTGATTCTTTCCGGCGGCGGGGCGCGAGCGGCGTATCAGGTGGGGGTATTGGCGGCGATTGCCGAATTGTTGCCGCCGGGGGCACCGAATCCTTTTCCGGTGATCGTCGGTACCTCGGCGGGCGCGATCAACGCGGTGAGCCTGGCCAGCGGTGCAATGGACTTCACGGCGGCCGTGCAACGGCTTACCGCCTTCTGGCAGGGCTTTCGCAGCCATCTGGTGTTGCGCAGCGACTGGCCAGGGGTGGTTCGCCAGGCGAGTCGCTTCCTGATCCACAGCCTGTTGGGCCTGGGTCGGCAGTTCCCAGTGGCGCTGCTCAACAGTTCGCCGCTGCGCGATTTGCTGCAGGACAAACTGCAGCTGGCGGGTATCGACGAGGCGATCCGGCAACGGCACCTGCATGCGGTAGCGGTGACCGCGTTCGGCTACGAGTCCGGGCAAGCGGTGACCTTCTACCAAGGTCGCGGCACCCTCGACGCGTGGCTGCGTCACCGGCGTATCGGCGTCCCCACCCAACTGACGGTTGAACACCTGCTGGCCAGTTCCGCGATCCCGTTGCTGTTTGCCCCGGTGAAGCTTGACGAGGAATACTTCGGCGACGCGCCGTGCGTCAATCGGCGCCAATCAGCCCGGCCCTGCACCTGGGCGCCAGCCGCGTGCTGGTGGTGGGGGTCAGCGGCAACCCAAGGGGCAACGAGCCGGCGATACAACGCACCTACACCGGCCAGCAACCGACCCTGGCACAGATCGGTGGGCACATGCTCAACAGCACGTTCATCGACAGCCTGGAAAGTGACATTGAGTTGCTGGAGCGCTTGAACCAGTTCAGCCATTTGCAGCCGGCCGACAGCGCAGCCCGTGGCCTGGCACCGGTGGAGGTGCTGGTGATCGCACCCAGCCAGCCGATCGATGAAATCGCGGCGCGCCATCGCCAGGAATTGCCGGCGGCGTTGCGTTTGTTCCTGCGTGGGCCGGGAGCGACCAAGACGAGCGGGGCGGGGGTGTTGAGTTACTTGTTGTTCGAGGCAGGCTATTGCAGCGAGTTGATCGAGCTGGGACGCAGTGATGCGTTGGCCAAGCGTGAGGAAATCACACGGTTCTTAGGTCTACCGACGACCTGAATGTGGGAGGGAGCACGCTCCCTCCCACATTGGTTTGCAGTGGACCTTAGAAGTGATACTTGACCAGGAAACTCGCCGTGTCCTGCGTCGTCTTGAATGCGCCCGAATCTTCGATCCCGTATTTGTTCTTCCAGTAGTCGTATTCAAAACCGACATACAGCTGCTTATCGCCCCAATGCAGCGCCTTGCCCAAGTCGTATTTGACCTGTGGGTTGAAGTGCAGGTTGGCGTGATAAGTGCCACGGGCGTTCTTGTCGTTGTCCACCACCCAGTCCATGAAACCGTCGATCAACACATCGGAGTTGCCCACGGGCAGGGTGTACGACCACACCGGGGTGATCTGCCACACGCCGTCGCCGGGGCGGTTGCCTTCGGTCTGGC
This sequence comes from Pseudomonas lactucae, assembly GCF_016937615.1. GTDB lineage: Bacteria > Pseudomonadota > Gammaproteobacteria > Pseudomonadales > Pseudomonadaceae > Aquipseudomonas > Aquipseudomonas lactucae. The sequence continues at coordinate 5,387 of NZ_JAFHKI010000027.1, forward strand.
GCTGGTAGAAGTTCAATTGGAAGTAGTCGAAGCCCGGGATGTTCAAATCGAATGCCGGACCCAGCAGATAGGACTCGTTATCGCCCTCGCCGAATTCGTAAGTGAAGGCCAGCAACACATCCTTGATCGGGCCGAAGGACAGGTCCTTGTCGAGAATCTTGCCGAATGACAACCGTGGACTGAACTCGCCGTAGTAAGTATTCGGGCCGACGTTGCCGTCTTCCTTGCCGTTGTAAAAGATGCGGTCGAGGAAGAAGAAGTTGTCGCCGTACTTCCACGCATCGGCGTGTTCGAACGTGACGGTCTGCTGGATCTGCGGGTTGACGGTAAAGCTCTTGCCCCACAGGTAGGTCAGGCTGTTGTTCTGCCACTGCAACATGTCACCGGCCACGGCCTGGCCGCCGGCCAGCAGTGATCCTGCCAACACCAGGCTTTTGAACATAGGTTTCATTCGGTTGCTCCCGAGCTAAAGTTTTATGTTTTTTTTAATCTGGCGCTCTAGGTGTGGCGCCTTTGGATTCGCTGAAAAACTCGTCTGATTGGTCAGCTTTGTGGCTACAGCAAAAGCCGCGCCAAGGCGATAAAACCACCGTCGATTCAAGCGGGCGCGGAGAATACTGGCTCCCACGTCCGGGCTCAAGTGCGCCGTTACAGCGCGCACAGGGCGACAATGGGGCATGCTTCAGGTGTGGGGGGAGCACGTCGAATCGTCGTGCCGCCCCTCCCACAGGGAGTTGTGTGAATCAGTTAGTTGGTATGTGCGCCCTGATTGATCCAGGTACCAATCAAGTCCCGCTCCTGCTGGGTCATCTGGGTGATGTTGCCCAACGGCATGATCTGGCTGGCCACGGCCTGCGCTTGAATGCGCGCCGCCTGCTGCTGGATCTGCGCCGGGGTGTCGAACATCACGCCGGCTGGCGCGGTGCTGAACAGCGGGCTGGTCGGTTTGGCCGAGTGGCACACCGCACAGCGTTCCTGGATCACCCCGTGCACCTTGTCGAAATCAATCGTCGCCTGGGCGGGCGCCGGTGCAGCTTCAGCAGCCGGCGCCGCGGGTTTCAAACCACCGCCCAATGCGGTTTCCGGCAGTGGCTGGTACTCGATGGCCGCCGTGCTTGGCTATCGGCTCTGCCGGCCTGGGCCCGGTGACGTACGCCAGGCTGATCATCGCCAACGCGCCCACGGGTAAGGTCCACGCATACTTCTGGCTGTTGTGGCGCGTGTTGAAGTAGTGCCGCACCAACACCGCCGCCACCGCGATACCGGCCAGGATCAGCCAGTTGTATTGGCTGCCGTAGGTGCTCGGGAAGTGGTTGCTGATCATGATGAACAGCACCGGCAAGGTGAAGTAGTTGTTGTGGCGTGAACGCAGCAAACCCTTGGCCGGCAGGGCCGGGTCGGGCGTGCGGTTTTCGGCGATGGCCGCCACCAGCGCGCGCTGCGCCGGCATGATGATGCGGAACACGTTGCCCACCATGATCGTGCCGATCACCGCACCCACGTGCAGGTAGGCGCCACGGCCGCTGAACACCTTGCTGAAGCCGTAGGCCGCCGCAATCAACAGCACGAACAGGATGAAACCGAGCAGGGCGGGGCGCTTGCCCAGGGCCGAGTCGCAGAGGAAGGAGTAGATGAACCAGCCGGCGAACAGTGAGCCGATGCCCAGCAACACGCCTTCGGTGCCGCTGAGCGTGCTGCCGGGGGCGAGCAGGTACAGCGTCGGGTTGAGGTAGAACACCACGCACAGCAGCGCGACGCCCGACATCCAGGTGAAATAGGCTTCCCATTTGAACCAGTGCAGGTTGTCCGGCATCGTCGGCGGGGCCAGCTTGTATTTTTCCAGGTGGTAGATACCGCCACCGTGGATCGCCCACAAGTCACCGGCCAGGCCGCTCTTGGGGTTGACGCGATTAAGGTTGTTTTCCAGCCAGACAAAGTAGAAAGAAGCGCCGATCCAGGCGACGCCGGTGATCATGTGAACCCAGCGCACGCTCAGGTTCAGCCATTCCAACAGATGTGCTTCCACAGTCTTTACCTCTCGCCTGTCACCCTTGTTGTCGGGTGATCCGGCCTTCTCTTATTGGTGGGGGGCGAGGATCAACCGCTCATCCTCTTCAAAAAAATGCTCATCGCAGTTATTGCCTGTGCCACTGCGATCAACCACCAGGAAGTCATCCCGCTTTTCGATCGTCAGCACCGGGTGGTGCCAGACGCCGCGATGGTAATTGATGCCCTGCCTGCCGTTGGTAACGAAGGCGCGGACCAAGCCCGATACAGGTGCATCGCCAAGTGGCGCGACCACGATCAGAAAGGGGTTGCCGAGCAGCGGAATGAAGGCCTGGCTGCCCAGCGGGTGTCTCTCCAGCATGCACACGGTCAGCGGCATATCCAGCGCGTCGGCGCGAAAGATGCTGATGATGGCGTGGTCTTCAGGCTGTGCTGTTTCGACGGTCGCCAGTTTGTGAAAACGCATGGTCGACCCGTTGTTGATCATGAAGTGATCGCTGCCGTCGGTTTCGATAACGTCGCCGAATGGAGCGAAGGCTTCTTTGGTCAGGGGTTCGATCATCAGTGTGCGCATGGCTGTCTCTTATCCGAATGCTGTGTTGTTTGCTTTTGTGGCGAGGGCGCTTGCTCCCGCTGGGCTGCGTAGCGGCCCTGAAATCCTGGGAGCGCTTCGCACTCCAGCGCGAGCAAGCGCCCTCGCCACAGGGGTCATCGCTTATTTCGCTACTTTGCCCAGGACACGCAGGCGACTCACACCGCCATCCGGGAACACATTCAAGCGGATGTGGGTGATCGGCCCCAGCGCCTTGATCTGCTCGGCGAAGGTGTGTTCGGCGTGCATTTCCAGTTTCTGTGCCGGCAGCAGTTCGCGCCAGAACAGTGACTGGGTTTCGATCTGGCTGTCGGTACCGCCCTTGACGAAGGCGCCCTGGATCGAGCAAGTGTCTGGGTAGTTGCCCTTGAAGTGCAGGGTGTCGACGACGATCTTTTCGATCTCGCCCGGGTGGCCCAGCGCGACGATTACCCAGTCATTGCCAGGCGTACGACGACGCGCGGTTTCCCAGCCGTCACCCATGTTGATGCCACGGCCCGGGTTGAGGATGTTGCTCATGCGCCCGAAGTGTTCATCGGAGCAGGCCAGCGCACGACCGCCGTTCAGAGCGGCCGCCAGGTCGACCTGTTCGTTGTCGCCCACCGAAGACCAGTCGCGGAACGGCACGCCGTACACACGCAGACGGGCCACGCCGCCATCCGGGTAGATATTGAAGCGCAGGTGGCTGAACGCCTGGTCGTTGCTGATCTCGTGGTAGTGGTGGCTGTTGCCTTGCAGCTCGACGGCCGACAGCACTTCGGTCCACTGGGTGTTTTCGTCCGGCTCGCCCGAAGCCAGGAAGCAGGCTTCCAGGGAGGCCGACGGCGGGAAGTTGCCGGTGAAGAATGAAGTGTCGATGTCCACGCCCTTGATTCGGCCCGGTACGCCCAGTTGGATCACCGCGCTGTCGTAGCCTTCGAAACGCTTGCGGCGCGATTCCCAGCCGTCCATCCACTTGCCGTTGTCGTCGAAAACACCCTCCTTCCACACGGCCGGGGTCGGCTGGAACAGGCGGTTGGCGTCGGCGAACCAGTCATCGGTCACCGAAAGAATCTTGGTGCCCAGGCGGGCGTCGGCCAGGTTGACGAACTTTTCGAAAGGTACTGCGTAAGCTTTCATTCTTCTTGTCTGCCTTAAAGAGAGTGGCTGGGGATGGACTGCTTAGAGGGTCAATAAACGGAACAACGCGATCTTGTTGATCTCGTCCAGCGCGCACTTGAACTCGGCGTCTGCAGTGTTGTGAATGCGCGTTTCGAACGCGGCAAGGATCTGGTGCCGGTTGCTGCCTTTTACCGCCATGATGAAGGGAAACTTGAACTTGGCCTTGTAGGCATCGTTCAGCTCGGTGAAGCGCGAGAACTCGTCGCGCGTGCATTGGTGAATCCCCGCGCCAGCCTGTTCATCGGTGCTGGCTTGGGTCAGTTGGCCCTGGACGGCGGCACGGCCTGCCAGGTCCGGGTGAGCGTTGATCAACGCCAGTTGACTGGCATGATCGGCACTCAACAGGATGTCGCTCATGCGCTGGTGCAGGGTTTCGATCTGGTCGATCGAGGTGTCCTGGCCCAGGTCGAAGGCCTTTTCGGCCACCCAGGGCGAATGTTCGTAGATATCGGCAAAGGCGGCGACAAACGCGTCGCGGCTCAGGGTCGAGGGTTTCAGGGTGTGGAACGCCGTCATTTCGCCGCTCCCGTGCAGGGGTGGGTTGCGTGCCAGTGGCGGGCAATATCGACACGACGGGTGAACCACACCTGTTCGTGGCTTTTGGCGTATTCGATAAAGCGCTTCAGCGACGCCAAGCGGGCAGGGCGGCCGATCAGGCGGCAATGCAGGCCGATGGAGAGCATCTTCGGCGCCTCGGCCCCTTCGGCATAAAGCACGTCGAAGGCGTCCTTGAGGTACTCGAAAAAGTCATCGCCTTTATTGAAACCCTGCACCTGGGTAAAGCGCATGTCATTGGTGTCCAGGGTATAGGGGATCACCAGGTGCGGTTTGCCGGTGGGGGTGTTGGGTTCCCAGTAGGGCAGGTCATCGTCGTAGGTGTCGCAGTCATACAGGAAACCGCCTTCTTCCATCACCAGCCGCCGCGTATTGGGGCCGGTGCGCCCGGTGTACCAACCCAGCGGGCGCTCGCCGGTCAGTTCGGTGAGGATGCGGATGGCCTCGAGCATGTGCTCGCGTTCCTGGGCCTCGTCCATGTACTGATAGTCGATCCAGCGGTAACCGTGGCTGCAGATCTCGTGACCGGCCTGGACCATGGCGCGGATCACCTCCGGATGGCGCTGGGCGGCCATGGCCACTGCGAAGACGGTCAGCGGGATGTCGAATGCCTTGAACAGCTTGAGGATGCGCCACACGCCGGCACGGCTGCCGTATTCGTACAGCGACTCCATGCTCATGTTGCGTTCGCCCTGCAAGGGCTGGGCCGAGACCATTTCCGAAAGGAAGGCTTCGGACTCTTTGTCGCCATGCAAAATGTTGCGCTCGCCGCCTTCTTCGTAGTTGAGTACGAACGACAGCGCGATGCGTGCCTTGCCCGGCCAGTGGGGGTGAGGAGGGTTACTGCCGTAACCGATCAGGTCGCGTGGGTAGTCAGCGCTCACTGCAGTCTTCCTTCTTGTGCGTGGTAGCAAGTGTGTGGCGGCCGGCGCGAAGACCTGGTGGCGTCACAGCGATGGGCTGATTGTATACAACTTGCCGGTCACTTTGTAAGCCTGTATTTCTGCATTTTTTCCAGCCCACCGTCATCGCTTAGCGTTGCAAGAAACTTGCCCAACTGGTCAATAAATGGATGAAAGGTCTTTTAAAAGCAAGGCTCAATAAGTATCTGTTGCAAGGAGGGAGGTTCAAAGGCTCGCGCAAAAGTTTGTGATTTTTATTGTGTACAATTTTTATTAAAAGTGTCTTAATCGGCCCATCACCGGCTTTTCATGCACCTGCAAAGGTGCGGCCTATCTTCACTCGACTCAATAAGGGAGCCCGGATTCATGGGACGACTGACCACACACGTACTGGATGCGGCTCACGGCTGCCCCGGCAGCGCCATCCAGGTTGAACTGTACCGCGTCGAAGGCACGCGGCTGGAACTCGTCGCCACGGCCCTGACCAACAGCGACGGCCGTTGCGATGCGCCGCTGCTGCAAGGTGTCGACTACTGCAGCGGCGTCTATCAGTTGCAGTTCAGCGCCGGCGATTACTACCGTGCCCGTGGTGTGCAGTTGCCCGAACCGGCTTTCCTGGATGTGGTGGTGCTGCGCTTCGGCATCAGTGCCGAGCAAGATCACTATCACGTTCCTCTGCTGATTTCGCCCTACAGCTACTCGACCTACCGAGGCAGCTGAGTCATCACCGCGCCCCCCAAAGCTCTTCGTTGGTTTTTCGCCCGCCCACACTGCGGGCTTTTTTTGTCTGTTGCCGGTTCAACTATCTAACGCCTGTTGTCCCTCTGCGCTGCCTAGGCTCGCTGTTTTGTTGAAGGAGGACAACACAGTGGCCCCAGCTATCGAACCTTCCATCGCCGTGTCGCCCGTCGACACTGACGACGTGGACGACGATCCGCAGGCTGCCGCCGAGGTTCAGTCAACGGCCATTCGCCAAGCACTCACGCTGCGGATCAATAGGGCGTCGTACCCCAGTCGCTTGATCAATCAGATCGCACTTGCCGACCGTCGCAGTGCCGACGCCACGCAGGTGCTTGCCCGCTGGCTGGCGCGCTCGCCAAAAATACTGCGGGTGATCCGCGTCGAACTGTACAAGGCCTTCGAACTTGACCCGGACAGCCTGTTGTTCACCGAGCCTGTGCGGCCAGGCGTGCCGACAAAGGTCGACAGCTTGACGGACCGCGCCTTGTTGCTGCTGGTGCTGCCGTCGGTGCCGATCAATATCAATCAATTCACCACGCTGAGCGTAAAGGGCGACCCTGCGCGCCGGTTACCCTACACGCCGTTGGAGGCGCTGCAACGGGTGATCGCGCTGAAGCTGCTCGACCGGCTGGGCGGCGCGGTCAGCGATTATTGGAATACCTTGGCCGCCGGCTCCTGGCTCACCCGTCAGGAGCGCTGGGCCGAATTGCACGCCGGACACTTCGCCGACCGGGCGTTTGTGGCGTGGCAATTGGATGAGCTGTCTCAGGCGGGAATGGCGCTGCTGCAGGCATTGATCGACGCACCCAGCGTCGCGGATCGCCAGCGCGCGGGCGGCGACTGGGCGAGCGTGCGCGCATGCCCTTTGTTGTGGCCCGGTCAGGCTCGGGTGGCGATTCCGGGTGCACTGCATGTTTATCGTGAAGTCGATCCCGCTGAGGCGCCGCATGTGATCTACCTGCCGGGTATGGCGCGCAATTTCTATGAATACCGCTCATTTGCCGGTCTTCAGCAGGGCCTGGTGACGCTGACGTCAGCGCCGTCGTTCGATGAACTCTGGCAGTGCATGCCTGTGAAGCGTCGCCATGAGTTGAGTCGGTCCACACCCGCGACGCCGACCTCTTGCGTATTTCGCGGCGCGCTGATCACCGGCGATGCCCTGGCGCTGAGTGCGCGCGCATTGCTGGACGGGCAGTGGAACAATGAACTGACCTGTGCCCTCATGATCAACCTGGCCCATGTGTATTCCCCCACGCGGCCGCGGCCTGCGCCGCTGAAGGCCGTGCCTTTTCTGACCCTCGGTGACGCCAGATGAAGTCGAGCGGCAAACCCGCGAACAGATGGCCGGTGATCCGCACAGTTGGCTGGCGCTGGTGCCCACGTCCCAGGTCAACGCGTTGGCGCTGCTTTACCGGGCGACCGTGCTCGATCTTCTACGGCGTACCCAGGCCGCCAGCCGTTCGCGCACAGCCCTGGAACAGTATCGAACCCGTCGCCTCAGGGAGCAGAGCGCTACGCGACGAGGGCCGTTGGTGGGTTTTTTTTCTCCGCTGTTCGGCATGGTCAACGATGTTTACGAACTGCTGCTCGCAGCGCGCCGCTATCACCGTTTCGGCGACCCCCGCGACGCGGTCGATGTGGCGTTCCTGAGTGTGTTCCTGGCGGCCGATTTGTTGATGAACGCGCTACCCGTGCCCAAAGCCGGCGTTGCAGCGGCGCGTGGGGTGCGTCGCTCACTGGGGGCTGCGTTGGGGCGTATACGCCGCTTGCAGTTGACGCCGCAATCGCAGTTTTCCGGGGCAGTATCTGCAGCTTCGCTCAAATCCCTGGAGCGTTTCGGGATCAAGGGTGTCCCCGAAGGTTCGGTGGCTTTGAAAGGACCCGGCAACAAGGGCGTCTATGTAAAAAATGGCGAGTCATTCGTGGCGGACGACACACACCATTACCCGGTGTATCGGCGTGAAAACGAACAGTGGTTGCGCTTGAAAAATGCGCAGTCGCCGGGGGAGAACGAATTGATTCTGCAGATCCATCAGCCCAGGGAGTGGTTGCTGGGGGCGGATGCACCTCAGCCGGGGCCGAGTTCGGGCGTGCTCAATCCCTGGCGTGCGCCTCGTTCGCCTTCACCGGACTGGCAGCCTCCCAGGCAATACGCGCAGACCGAAGCATTGATTCGGGGGTCGTCCACCACGTCCAGTCACTGGCACGCATGGCGCACTCAAATTCGTGCGGATGAGCAGTGGAGTGCCCCGACGCTAGGCGTGGTTCGTCTTACTTCGGCTTCCCAAGGCACTGCCCGCGATGTGCTGCGCATTGGCATGAACTATGGAAGCGTGCTGGATCCAAGGACCCGCTTCTACAGATTGCTGTCCCCGGGCGATCACGCCCCGTTGAACCGTATCGCGTTTATCACCCGGGAGGAGCCGATGGCTATGTCAGCCCGTAGCACCCTAGAACGTTGGACAAGCACTGCGCTTGATGAGCAGCCTATGCCGGTATCACACACACCGGCGGGTGAGTGGCAAGTGCACGCGCCACTGTTTAACCGGCCCTTGGAGGTACCTGCAGCTGGCTTTCCCAGCCATGACTCCCAACAGCCGCAGGTTTGCCGTTGCCAGAATGATTAAATTGGCGGCAGGCCCTGACCACACGGCAACGGCCAGCCTACTGTGTACGACTTTCGGGTACTGCGTAGTTCGACGCGGACTCACGAATCAATCGTGATTTCTCGTCAGTCCGACAGGGTTTACTACCTGTTATACCAATGGCTTGACGGGCCGAGTATCGAGTTGGGGCGGAGACTTTCGGATGATTGGATTACCGTCGCCATGAGACAGCATCGACGTATGCCTGTGATGGATACGGTCCAACTGCAGATGCAAACGCAGCAGTTGGGCCGGATCGTGGCGGGCATCCAGTGGTCCACCGGGCTCTCCCTCTCAAGGCCGCCCACCGTCTATTTCATTAAAGTGGGCCTCTGACCTTCATCAACGACGCCACACCGGCGCAGCCGAACAACCCGGCACTGATGCGGTTGAACCAGCTCTGGCCCGCTCCGCTGCGCAGATACCGCGCAGCGCCATGGGCGCCCAGGCCATAGGCCAGCTTGCACAGCAGATCGAGCAGGCTCCAGGTCGCGATCATCACCAGCAGTTGCGGAAAAAACGGCTGTTGGCTATCGAGAAACTGCGGCAGAAAGGCGGCAAAAAACAGAATGTCCTTGGGGTTGCTGGCGCCCAGCACGAAGGCCCGACCGAACAATGCGCGAAAACGTGGCACGGCCGGTGTCTGTGGGACTTCGGCACCCTGAGACGGTTGCCGCGATTGCTGCCAGCTCTGCCAGGCGAGGTAGAACAGGTACAGCGCGCCGACGATCTTCAGCGCACTGAACAGTTGTTCGGACGCCAGCAACAACGCGCCCAAGCCGAGGGCCGAAGCACTCAACAGGCAGATCGAGGCAAACACGCCCCCGAGAAACGCCGGGTACGAACGGCGCAGGCCGTAGTTGAGGCTGTTGCTGATCATCAGCAACGACAACGGGCCGGGGATCAGGATCACGATCAAGGCGGCGCCACTGAACAGCAGCCAGGTTTCAGTCGTCATTTCATTGCTCCAGTCTTCAGCGCCAGGCTTCAAGCTGTCAGTCAACGCTTGTCGCTGGCCGCCGTTTTATAAAAATACAAACTTGGCGATAAAGATCGCGCACAGCACCCACAGGCTGACCGAAATTTCGCGGTATTTGCCGGTGCCGGCCTTGAGGGCCACGTAGGTGATAAACCCCAGCGCGATACCATCGGCGACCGAAAATGTCAGCGGCATCATGATCGCCGTGACGATCGCCGGAATGCTGTCGGTGGCTTCATCCCAGTTGATATGCGCCAGGCTCGCCATCATCAGCATCGCCACGTAAATCAAGGCGCCGGCGGTAGCATAGGCAGGAATCATACCCGCCAGCGGTGCAAAGAACATGGCGGCCACAAACAGCACGCCCACGGTCACGGCGGTCAAACCGGTGCGCCCACCCGCGGCTACCCCGGCGGCACTTTCCACGTAGCTGGTCACCGGCGGTACGCCGACCATGGCGCCGAATACGCTGGAGGCGCTGTCGGCCTTCAAGGCGCGGGACAGGTTGTGGATCTTGCCGTCGGCGTTGACCAGGCCGGCGCGCTGCGCGACGCCCATCAGGGTGCCGGCGGTGTCGAACATGTGCACGAACAGGAAGGCGAACACCACGCTGATCATGCTCACATTGAACACGCCCATCACGTCCATCGCCATCCAGGTTGGCGCCAGGCTCGGTGGCGTGGCGAGGATGCCGTGGTAATGCACCAGGTCCAGGCCCCAACCGGCGGCGGTCACGGCGATGATGCTGATCAGGATCGCGCCGAATACGCGGTGGTAGCTGAGGATCGCGATCAGTAAAAAGCAGATGGCCGCCAGCAGCGGTGCGGGTTCATGCAGCGAACCGAGCTTGATCAAGGTCGCCGGGCTGTCGACGATGATGCCGGCGGTTTTCAGGCCGATCACGCCAAGAAACAGCCCCACACCCGCACCCATGGCATGGCGCAGGCTCACCGGGATGCTGTTGAGCAGCCACTCGCGGATACGCGACAGCGTGAGAATCATGAACAGCACGCCCGAGATGAACACCGCGCCCAGTGCGGTCTCCCAGGTGTAACCCATGGTGCCGACCACGGTGTAGGTGAAAAACGCATTCAGCCCCATGCCCGGCGCCAGGCCCACCGGCCAGTTGGCGTACAGCCCCATCAACAGGCAGCCCAGCGCGGCGGCGATGCAGGTGGCGACAAAGGCCGCGCCATGATCGATGCCAGCGTCGGCCATGATGTTGGGGTTGACGAAGATGATGTAGGCCATGGTGATGAAGGTGGTGAGGCCGGCGATCAGCTCGGTCTTCACTGTGGTGCCATGCATGCGCAGTTTGAACAGGCGTTCCAGCCAGCCGCCTTGCGGTGCGGGGAGGTCGAGCGTTGGGGCTTCGGATTTGCGGCTATCCACAGCGAGTACTCCTCAAGCATTTTATTGTTATGGCCAGCGCGCGGGGCGCTGTGAGGTACTGGCGGGTTTGTTGACTAAAAGGTCAGGAACTCGCACGAAGCGAATTATGCTTTTGTATACAAATAAAGCAAATAATGTTTTTCATTATGTACTCAGAACTCGATGAAAGGCTAATTCACCCCACTCAGTGCCTGGTTGACCGCCAACCATCCGGCCACCGCCTCTTCCCCGGCTTCGCTGAACGCACGCTGCAAGAGCTTCACCTGTTCACGGCGCAACGACTGCTCGAAGCGCCGCCCTTCGTCGGTCAACTCCAGCAGGCGTTTACGCTTGTCGGTCTCGGACGCAACGCTGTCCACCAGGTGCATTTCCTGCAATTGGCGCAGCGGCATATTCAGCGCCTGCTTGCTCACGCCCAGCAATTGCAACAGCTCTTTGACGCTTGAGGCCGGGTAGCGCGCGATAAAAAACACAATGCGTTGGTGCACCCGGCTCAAGCCCCGGCGTTCGAGCATTTCGTCGGCCTTGGCGGTAAACGCCTGGTAGCCGAAGAAGAACGCTTCCATGGCTCGTTGCTGGCTGGTCTGATTTTTAAGGTCAAGCATATTGACGTATCCGCTCAAGTCGTCGTAATTTCGGTCAACCAGTTTGACGTATTTCCCACAACCTTTGCCAGCGGTGACCTCCATGGCTTTCTCTGAACGTGTTACGCGCCTCAAAAGCTCCCTGATCCGTGAAATCCTCGCGGCAGCCCAGCGCCCGGAAGTGATGTCGTTCGCCGGCGGCCTGCCGGCCGAAGCCATGTTGCCGGCGTTGAACTGGGACGACATGCCACTGAACATCGGCCAATACGGCATGAGCGAAGGCGAGCCGCAATTGCGCGAACTGCTCGCCGCGCAAGCCCGCGCCCTGGGCGTGCCGTGCCAGGCCAGCCAGGTGCTGGTGGTCAGCGGTTCCCAGCAAACCCTCGACCTGGCGGCCAAGCTGTATATCGATAAGGGCACGCAAATCCTGCTGGAAGGTCCGACCTACCTGGCCGCGTTGCAGATCTTCCAACTGTTCGGCGCCGAGTGTCTCACCGTGCAGTTGGAAGCCGACGGCCCGGACCTGGCCGCGTTGCGCGCCAACCTCGAGCGCCACCATCCGGCCTTCATCTACCTGATCCCGACCTTCCAGAACCCATCGGCCGTGCGCTACAGCGAAGCCAAGCGTGACGCCGTGGCGGCCCTGCTCGATGAGTTCGGCGTGACCCTGATCGAAGACGAACCCTACCGTGAACTGACCTTCGACGGCGGCAGCGCACGGCCGATCGTCAGCCGCTTGCACAAGGCCAGCTGGATCTACACCGGCACCGTTTCCAAAACCCTGTTGCCCGGCCTGCGCGTCGGCTACCTGATCGCCAGCCCGGATCTGTTCCCGCACCTGCTCAAGCTCAAGCAATCGGCGGACCTGCACACCAACCGTGTGGGCCAGTGGCAGGCGATGCAGTGGATCGGTACCGAGCGCTATCAGCAACACCTGGTCCAACTGCGCAGCTTTTACCGTGAGCGCCGCGATGATTTCCAGGCTGCGCTCGAACGTCACTTTGGCGATCTGGCCGACTGGCAAGTGCCCCAGGGTGGATTATTCTTCTGGCTGACCTTGAAACAGCCGGTGGATACCCGCACTTTATTGCCCCAAGCGCTGGAGCAGAACGTGGCGTTCATGCCCGGTGAACCGTTCTTCTCCGAGCCGGACCAACACCTGGGCTCGTTGCGCCTCAATTTCAGCCATATCGACCCGGCCCGCCTGGATGAAGGTCTCTCGCGCCTGGCCGGCGTGGTCCGTCAAGCACAGCACGCGCAAGCGGCATAAGGGGAGCCCCATGTACAAGGTTTATGGCGATTACCGTTCGGGCAACTGCTACAAGGTCAAATTGATGCTCAACCTTTTGGGCATACCGTATGAATGGGTGAATGTCGACATTCTCAACGGCGACACCCAGACCGCTGAGTTCCTGGCCAAGAACCCCAACGGCAAGATCCCCGTGCTGGAACTGGAAGACGGCACCTGCCTGTGGGAATCCAATGCGATCCTCAACTTCCTCGCCGATGGCAGCGAATTCTTGCCGACGGAGCCGCGGTTGCGTACGCAAGTGCTGCAATGGCAGTTCTTCGAGCAATACAGCCACGAGCCGTATATTGCGGTAGCGCGGTTTATCCAGTTTTACCTGAACATGCCCGAGGATCGCCTTGAGGAATATAAAACCACCCACAAGGGCGGCTACAAGGCGCTGAGGGTGATGGAGCGTCAGCTGCAGGCCACGCCGTACCTGGTGGGCGAGCAGTATTCGATTGCCGATATCGCGTTGTATGCCTACACCCATGTGGCGCATGAAGGCGGCTTTGACCTGGCGCTTTACCCGGCTGTGCAGGCGTGGTTGCAGCGGGTAGCCAGTCATCCCAAGCATGTGGCAATGCTCGACTGACTCACTCGGTCAAAAATGTGGGAGGGGCGGTGGTGTGTCAGACAGTTGGTCATTCAATAGATCAAAACACTGCCGCGCCGCCGGGCTCAGCCCCATGCCGCTACGACTGATCAGACCGATCTCACGGTTCACGCCGGGATGATCGATGTGGATGCGCTTCAACCCCTCCAGGCTGTCCGCCGCCGACTCCGGCAGCACGCTGATGCCCAAGCCCTGGCGCACCAATGCCAGCACCGTCGACATGTAGTTGGCCTCCATTCCTGCGTTCATCGTCAGCCGTGTTTCGTCAAACAAAGCGTCCACCTGCTCGCGCACACTGCTGTCGCGTCCGGTCAGGATGATCGGCTGGTCCGCCAGTTGCTCCAGGGTCAACCGGCGGTGGTGGGTGAGGGGATGCCCCAGCGGCACGAACGCACACAGTCGGTCATTCAGCACCGGCACGAAATCCAGCCCATGGCTCAGCCGCGCGCGTACGCCGATGCCGAAGTCCACCGCGCCCTCGCGCACCTGGGCATGGATACGGTGCGCGACCAGGTCGTGCAAACGCACTTCAATCCCGGCAAAACGCTCGCGAAACAGACGCAAGGCCGGCGGCAGGGCGCCCGCGCACACTGAGGGCAGGGCGGCGAGGGTGACCACGCCGCGGCGCAAGGCCGCGAGGTCGCGCGAGCCGGTGACGATGTTGTCCAGGTCCAGCAGCAGCTTTTCCATGGGGCCACGCGCCTCCTGGCCGGCGGCGGTGATGCTCACATGGCGCGGGCTGCGGTCGAGCAGGGCGACACCCAGCCAATCCTCCAGCTGCTGCACCTGCACGGTGAGGGCCGAGGGTGACAGGTGCAGTTCGTTGGCGGCCTTGGTGAAGCTGCCGGTGCGGGCTACGGCAAGAAAGGCCTGAATGTGCTGGATAGAATTCTTCATAGCAATCGCTTCATTTTGTTTTTCCGAACGTGCCGGTCTGAATATTCCAATTTACAAAGACTAACCCGCTTCCAATACTCCAGGGAAAACAATAACCGGCCAAAAAGGCCGCTCTGGAGTAACCCATGCTCGCTACCCTGGGTGTCATCACCATTCTGTGCCTGCTCGCTGCCGTCATGAGCAAACGCCTCTCGCCACTGGTGGCCCTGATCGCCTTGCCGATCATCGCTGCGCTGCTTGGTGGGTTCGGCCTGCAAACCAGTGCCTTCATCATTACCGGTATCAAGAACGTCGCCCCAGTGGTGGGCATGTTTGTGTTTGCGATCCTGTTTTTCGGGATCATGACCGATGCCGGCATGCTCGACCCCATCATTGATCGTATCCTGCGCACGGTTGGCACGCGTCCTACACGCATCGTCGTCGGCACCGCGACCCTGGCGCTGCTGGTGCACCTGGACGGTTCCGGGGCGGTGACCTTCCTGGTGACGGTGCCGGCGATGCTGCCGTTGTATACGCGGCTGGGCATCGACAAACGCATCCTCGCCTGTGTCTGCGCGATGGCCGCCGGGGTCAACTTCCTGCCCTGGACCGGGCCGGTGCTGCGCTCGTCGGCGGCGCTGCATGTGCCGGTGGCCGACCTGTTCCAGCCGCTGATCCCGGTGCAGATCGTTGGGCTGATCTTTGTCTTCGCCTGCGCCTGGTGGCTTGGCCACCGTGAAGAAAAACGCCTGGGCCTGGGGGCCGGCTCCAGCGTGGAGGCGGTGCCGCAACGGGTGCTCAGCGATGACGACGTCAAGCTGCGTCGCCCACGGCTGTTCTGGGTCAACCTGATCCTCACCGTGCTGGTGATGGTGGTGATGATCGCCGGCTGGTCGACCCGGTGGTGATGTTCATGCTCGGTACCGTGGTGGCGCTGTGCATCAACTACCCGAACGTCGACGCCCAGCGCGCGCGCATCGATGCCCATGCCAAAACCGCCCTGACCATGGCCAGCATCCTGCTCGCCGCCGGGGTGTTCACCGGCATCATGCAAGGCACCGGCATGCTCAAGGCGATTGCCGAAGTGGCGGTGGCGCAGATTCCCGCCGGCCACGGCAAGCTGATCCCTGCAGTGGTGGGCTTTATCTCCATGCCGCTGAGCATGCTGTTTGATCCCGATTCCTACTATTTCGGCGTGATGCCGGTGATCGCCGAAGTTGGCAAGGCCCTGGGTGTCGATCCGCTGCAAGTGGCCCAGGCTTCGCTGCTGGGCGTGCACACCACCGGGTTCCCGGTCAGCCCGCTGACCCCCGCGACCTTCCTGTTGGTGGGCCTGTGCAAGATCGAATTGGCCGATCACCAGCGCTTCACCATTCCGTTTCTCTTTGCCGCGTCGGTGTTGATGACCCTGACGGCATTGCTCCTGGGAGTGATTTAAATGAAAACCTTGCGCATCGGTTCCGGCGCCGGCTACTCCGGCGACCGTATTGAACCTGCCGTGGAACTGGCCGAACAGGGTGAGCTGGATTACCTAGTGTTCGAATGCCTGGCCGAACGCACCATCGCCTTGGCGCAGCAGGCACGTATCAGCGATCCACAGGGGGGGTATGACCCTCTGCTCACCGAGCGCATGCAACGTGTGTTGCCTTACGTCGGCCGCCGTGAAGGGCACCGTCGCCTGCGGGTGATCACCAATATGGGCGCGGCCAACCCTGTGGCGGCAGGCATTGAAGTGCGGCGGATCGCCAGTGCGCTGGGCCTTGAACTCAAGGTGATGGCCGTGGTGGGCGATGACGTGTTGGACGTCCTGCGCCCCGAGCAGGTCTTGGATAACGGCCAGACTGTGGGCGCCTTGGGTAAACGGATAATTTCCGCGAACGCCTACCTGGGCGTCGACGGCATCCTGGCGGCCCTGCGCGCCGACGCGACGTGGTGATCACCGGGCGCGTGGCCGACCCGTCATTGTTCCTGGCGCCGCAGATGTTCGAGTTCGGCTGGGCGCCGGACGACTGGCAGCGCCTGGGGCGCGGCACGCTGGTGGGGCATTTGCTGGAGTGTGCGGGGCAGGTCAGCGGGGGGTATTTCGCCGATCCAGGTTTCAAGGATGTGGACGACCTGGCGCGGCTGGGCTTTCCGCTGGCTGAAATCGATGCGGAGGGCGAAGCCTTGATCACCAAGGTGGCGGGCTCCGGCGGGCGGGTCAGCCGCGCGACCTGTACCGAACAATTGATCTACGAAGTGCATGACCCGGCGGCGTACCTCACGCCGGACGTCACTGCGGACTTTTCCCAGGTGGGGTTTGTCGAGCAGGGCTTTGATCGCGTGCGTGTCCAGGGCGCAACGGGGCGCGCGCGGCCTGAGCAACTGAAGGTCAGTGTCGGTTATCTGGACGGCTGGATCGGCGAAGGGCAAATGTCCTACGGCGGCCCCGGCGCTGTCGCACGGGCACAGCTGGCGCGGGATGTTGTCCTTAAACGATTGGAGTTGATGGGCGTGAAGATGCAGGACGTGCGCGCCGAGTTGATCGGCATGGATGCGCTGCATGGCCCGCGCAGCAGTATCGAGCCCTGGGAAGTGCGTCTGCGCGTCGCTGCACGCTGTGAAGAACGCAGCGAGGCCGTGCGGGTCGGCAATGAAGTGGAGACCCTTTACACCAATGGCCCGTCCGGCGGCGGCGGTGCCAGCAAGAGCGTGCGGCAGGTGGTGGCGGTGGCGTCGTTGCTGCTGGCGCGTGACGCGGTCAACCCGAGGATCGAAGCATGAAGCTGCATAACCTGGCCCATTCCCGTACCGGGGACAAGGGCGACACCTCGAACATTTCGATCATTGCCTATCGCGCCGAGGATTACCCGCTGCTGTGCGACCAGCTCACGGCTGAGCGCGTTGCCGAGTTTTTTGCGGGACTGCTGGAACCGGGTGCGGCGCCGGTGCGGCGTTATGAACTGCCGAATGTACACGCGCTGAACTTCGTGCTGCCGGGGATATTGCGCGGCGGCGTAACCCGCTCGCTGGCGCTGGATGCGCATGGCAAGTGCCTGGGCTCGGCACTGTTGGATCTGGACTTGGCAGTATCAAACTAAATGTGGGAGGGGGCTTGCCCCCACATTGGATTGCACAAGTCTGTCAGACCGCGGCAAACCGCTTGTTCAGGTAATCGATGATCACCTTGGAGTCGTACATCCAGGTGGTCTGGCCATTCTCTTCGATACGCAGGCACGGGACCTTGATCTTGCCGCCTTGCTCCAGCAGGGTCTGGCGATCCTGCTCGTTATTTTTCGCGTCCTTGAGCGCCACCGGCACATTCAGGCGGTGCAGGGTGCGGCGGGTCTTCACGCAGAACGGGCAGGCGTGGAACTGATACAGGGTCAGGCCCTTGGCTGCGTCATTGACCTGCGCTTGCTGTTCGGCGGGGCGCTGCTGTTTACGTGGGCGGGTCAGGAAGTCGCCCGCGATGATGACGTGGCCGAGACCGACTCGAAGTGCTTTGACGAACATGGCTGAAAGCCTCTTGCCCATGAAGAAGGGGTCGCAGCTTACCTGAATTTTGCAGGCGAAAAAAAACCGGCGATGAACGCCGGTTTTTTCCTGCTTGGCCTGTTACTTGATCAGGCTGAGGAATTCGCTGCGGGTCGCCGCGTTTTCGCGGAACTCACCCAGCATCACCGACGTGATCATCGACGAATTCTGCTTCTCCACACCGCGCATCATCATGCACATGTGCTTGGCCTCGATCACCACGGCCACGCCCAGGGCGCCGGTCACTTGCAGTACCGCGTCGGCGATCTGGCGGCTGAGGTTTTCCTGAATCTGCAGGCGGCGCGCGTACATGTCGACAATCCGCGCCACCTTCGACAGGCCCAGCACTTTGCCGCTCGGGATATACGCAACATGGGCCTTGCCGATAAACGGCAGCAGGTGGTGTTCGCACAGCGAGTAGAGCTCGATGTCCTTGACCAGCACCATTTCGCTGTTGTCGGAGCTGAACAAGGCACCGTTGGTGACTTCTTCGAGTGTCTGTTCATAGCCGCGGCAGAGATACTGCATCGCCTTGGCGGCGCGCTTTGGCGTGTCAAGCAGGCCCTCGCGGGAGACGTCCTCGCCGAGTTGGCCGAGGATCGCAGTGTAGTTTTGTTCCAATGTCACAGGACGGTTTCCGTATGGGTTTCAGAGCGGTACGGTGTGTGCCTGTACCAATGTGAAGCGTTGTTTCAGCGCGGATGACCCGTTGTGCGCTGACGATTGGCGCACATAGTAGCGTAGGTAGGTCGTCAGGTGTATTGCTGGGCGAAGCTGACGCTCAACACGAGCGCTGTAACCCAGAATTCGAGGCTTCCTCGGCTGTGGGTCTGTGACTACCTCGTTACGCTAACCTATGGTTTGTACGCGTGCCGCCTGTGAATATAAAAACAGACCGCAATTGACATGAGTGCAGTTAAAAATGCCATGCATGCAGCGACTACAAAAGGAGCCGGGCGGCCGGCTGCGGCTATTAACGCCGTTCCTAAAGACGGTCCGGTGATAACGCATAAGATTTGGATGCTTCTAAAAGACATGGATATCCTTCCGATATTGTCAGGCGGGCATAGCTGTTGAAGGATTATGTGTGAGGCTATTATTAGCATCTCATAGCCAAATCCGTTCACAAACCACACCACCGGATAGAGATGGTTTCTGCCGGGAACCTGGAAAAATACCAATACCGCAGTCAGTACTAATGCAATGGAAAAAATAATTAATGCATTTGACCGAAGCAGGATCTCATCCCTATCGTGTAATTTGAACTTTATCAGCAATGCCGCACCTATCGCGCCTGCGGCGGTTGATGAAATGATTACTGAAAAACTGACGGGGGGCAAATCTTCATTGGCTAGAAAGGATGCCAAATGAGGGTCGTAAATTCCTAAAGCCAGCGAAGTGAGTAAAGAATACAAAAAGCCAATGCGCAGTTGAAAGGGCAAAGAATTAAATATAGAGAATCCTCTCAATATGTCACGATATAGCGAAAGAATTTTTGTAGAGGAATATTTAGGTTGTGTCTGGATCACTGAACAAATAGACATCAGGAGCGGAAGGCTTGCAAACACGGCGGCGGCCGACAAAAAGAATACATCCTTAGGTGACAGTATTACCGTTAACATGCCTGCAAGTAATGGCGCGAAAATTTTGGAAAATTGATCGGCGAGACTTGCGCAACTAAAAAAGATTTGCGCTCTTCAGCGATAATTAATTGCCGAGCCGTAATGGTAATCGAAGGGAAGTAAACCAGGTTGGAGATGCCTTTCAAAATAACAAATAGCAAAAAGATCTGAAGGTTTGGAGAGAGTGCCAGCGCTACAGTAGATGTTGCGCGAAGCAGGGCACCCGATACGAGTGTTTTTCTTACGTCATGTCGATCTATTAGTGTTCCTACGATAGGCCCTAGAAACAACATTGGAGCGCCCAAGCAAAATGCCAGGACAGCTATCGATGAAGGAGAGGCATTCCATAGATACACAGGTATAGTGAAAATCAGAAAAATATCAAGCCAAAGTGACAGGCTGGACAGTGCTTGTACGAAAATAAGTTTACTTGAAGTATTCATTGTTACGGTCTGATTTTAAAAAGACGTGTCTTCTACAGTTAAAAGCTTCATGCAGCGGTTCTCTGAATTATTGTGTTCGCAGGGTCGCGATACACTTAACCGTATGAGGGGATGTTGTGGATGTCAATTTGAAATCTTGGCTTTCGCTGTATTTTAGTTGAGCTTGTGTAAGTCTTGCTTGGAGATGCCGGATTGTTCTGGTTTGGCTTTCCTACGTTTCGTAAATCCGCCTTCTGCCAGATTTACTCATCCCGCCCTTCCATCATCGTCCGCTTGAGCATCACATACACCGCCCCCGCGCCGCCGTGGCGGGCCTGGCAGGAGGTGAAGCCAAGTACCTGGGCATGCTGGCGCAGCCAGGTATTGACGTGGCTCTTGATCATCGGCCGCTTGCCGTCCAGCCGCACGGCCTTGCCGTGGGTGACGCGCACGCAGCGGATTTCGAACTTGGTGGCTTCGGCGAGAAAGGCCCACAGAGTTTCCCGGGCTTTTTCCACGGTCATGCCGTGCAGGTCGAGGCTGCCTTCGAAGGGGATCTGGCCGGCTTGAGTTTGCGCATCTGGCTTTCCTGCACACCGTCGCGGGCCCACATCAGTTCGTCTTCGGGGCCGACATCGATCACGAACTGGTCCGACAGGCCATCCACGGTGGTGGCGTCGGTGCGCACGGTCGCGGCCTGGCGCAGTTTGGCAATCTGTGCCCGGTCGGCCTTGGGTTTGCCGGTGTCGGCGCGGTCGTGCTTGATCGGCTTGACGCCGCGCAGCTCGTTTTTGAACAGGGAAAAGTCGTCGTCTTGCATGGTGGCCTCCGCGAAGGGCGGCAGTTTACCTAATTCGCGGCAGCCGGGCGCAGGAAACGCTATCCAGGCGCCATCAGTCGTGCTTTTTCATCAAGTGCGAAGCGATGTTCAGGGACAGCGGCTGGCGCATTTTCCGACGGCTACGTCGCCATAACCACACACCTGTCCACAGCACCAACAGGCCGATCCCCAACAGGAGGGCCGAACCGCCCGGGCTGGCATTCAGCTCACCAAGGGCTGGTGAATGACCAAACAAACCGGCGCCACCAGCGCCGGCCAACAACAGACCTACAATCGCCAGCAGCGCGGCAATGCCTGCCACCAGGCGCAGACGCCAATTGCTCGGGCCCTTGGGGCGCAAGCGACGAGCGTCAAAACCATCGGATATCTTCATTCCGACCTTTCCTCCAGGGTATCGGCCCTTCGACCGGAAGATACACAGGTTGTTCCGGTAGCCGGGGCAAATGCGCCAAATGAGGTGGTTTTGTGGATGAGCGGAGCAATAAACATTGCCGCACCGCTCATCCGAAGGACGATCAGATCAGGTCTTTGGTCAGCGCGAGGGTGGCGAAGTTGTCGGCCATGATCGCCATTTCGGTCTGCTGCACGTGCTCGGCGCTCAGGATGCCGCCTTTGTAAGGCAGGTCGCGGGTGGCGCAGGCGTCTTCCACCAGGGTGCAGCGAAAGCCCAGGTTTTTGGCGGCGCGCACCGTGGTGCTGACGCTGGAGTGGCTCATGAAGCCGCACACGATCAGGTCCAGGGAGCCGAGGTCCTGCAGGTGTTTTTCCAGGCCGGTGCCGTGGAAGGCGCTCGGCAGCAGCTTGCCGATGATGGTTTCGTCACGTTCAGGCTCAAGGCCGGGAATGAACTCGCCACGTTCGCCCTGGGGATCAAACAGGCCACCGACGGTGCCCAAGTGGCGCACATGCACGATCGGGCGTCCGGCGTTGCGCGCCGCAGCCACCAGTTGCTTGATACGGGCAACCGCCGCGTCCATGCCCGAAAGGGCGAGTGGGCCGCTGAGGTATTCCTTTTGGGCGTCGATGATCACGAGGGTCGCATGGGCAAGGTTGGCTGCTGCGTAACCGCGACCGCTGAGTTGAAACATCGTCTTTGGAACGGACATTCTGGGGCTCCTGTGAGGGGGGCTTTTGCGACATTGTCCACTGGCTGAGCGCTTCTGTGAATCGCTACTATCGTAAGGTACGCCGTTGCTGGCGTGCAGCCCTGTCAAGAGGCGGCCTCGTTTAAGCCGATGATGGCAATTTGGATGAAATCCGACGTGCGGCGAGGGGATTTTCGTACGTCGTCGGTACAGGCGAAGGCTGTTAGAATCGCCAGTCGTTTTTTCCAGGAGTCTGCCAGTGATCACTTCCCGCCTGCGCACTTTGCGCGACCATATCCGTTGGGCTGTCAGCCGTTTCCACGGGGAGGACCTGTTTTTTGGCCATGGCACCGACAATGCCTGGGACGAAGCCCGGCAATTGGTGCTCGGTGCTGTGCATCTGCCGTGGGAAATTGCCGACAGCTATCTAGATTGCAACCTCGAAGAAGAGGAGATTTCCCACGTTCAACGTTTGCTGCACCGACGTATTCATGAGCGCGTGCCGACGGCTTACCTGTTAGGCGAAGCGTGGTTCTGCGGCATGTCGTTTATCGTCGATAAACGCGTGCTGATCCCGCGGTCGCCAATTGGCGAACTGATCGAAAACCGCTTCGAGCCCTGGTTGGCCCAGCCGCCGGCACGCATTCTGGACCTGTGCACCGGCTCCGGCTGCATCGGCATCGCCTGCGCCTATGAGTTCCAGGACGCCGAAGTGGTGCTGGGCGACCTGTCCTTCGAAGCCCTTGAAGTGGCCAACCAGAACATCGAGCGCCATGGCGCGGATGAGCGCGTGTACACCGTGCAGGGCGACGGTTTTGACGGTCTGCCGGGCCAGCGTTTCGACCTGATCGTGTCCAACCCGCCGTATGTGGATGCCGAGGATTTCGCCGACATGCCGGACGAATACCAGCATGAACCGGAACTGGGCCTGGCCTGCGGTGATGACGGCTTGAACCTGGTGCGCCGCATGCTTGCCGAAGCGGCGGACCATCTGACCGAGAAAGGTTTGCTGATTGTCGAAGTGGGCAACAGCCAGGTGCACGTCGAGGCGCTTTACCCGGAGGTGGACTTCGCCTGGCTGGAGTTCCAGCGGGGAGGGCATGGGGTGTTCATGTTGACGGCCGAGCAGTGCCGCCAGCATCAGGCGCTGTTTGCCGCCCGGATCTGATGGCTGGCGCAGGCAAGCCGGCAGCTCTCATGATTAATCTGTGGTGTGTCGAAAAAATCACTCGCCAAGGCACCCCTGGGTCCCCCTAGAATGCCAGTTCCTTCATCGCTGGTCTTTCGGGGCACTCATGCACATCTCTTCCGGCCGCTGGGTCTATGGTTTTTGCCTGACCCTGCTGACCGCGCTGCTCTGGGGCATTCTGCCGGTCAAGCTCAAACAGGTGTTGCAGGTGATGGACCCGATCACCGTGACCTGGTTTCGCCTGACCGTGGCCGGCAGTTGCCTGTTTATTTACCTTGCGGCCACCCGGCGTTTGCCCAGTCGCAAGGTGCTCGGCCCCAGGGGTGGCTGGCTGGTGGCGATGGCCGTATGCGGCCTGGTGGGCAATTACGTCTTGTACCTGGTGGGTCTTAAAACCCTCAGCGCCGGCACCGCACAGTTGGTGATCCAGATGGGCCCCATCTTCCTGATGGTTGCCAGTGTCTTTGTGTTCAAGGAGCGTTTCAGCCTGGGGCAGGTGATCGGACTGGTGGTGCTGATCATTGGTTTTGGCCTGTTCTTCAACCAGCGCCTGGTCGAACTGCTGACTTCCTTCGGTGCCTACACCGCTGGCGTACTCACCGTGCTGCTCGCCACGTCGGTCTGGGTGTTCTATGCCCTGGGCCAGAAGCAATTGCTCACGGTGTGGAATTCGCTGCAAGTGATGATGGTGATCTACCTGAGCTGCGCCTTGTTGCTCACACCGTGGGCGCATCCGCTGGAGGCGCTGCAACTGAGCCCGCTGCAAGGCTGGCTGTTGCTGGCGTGTTGTATGAATACCCTGGTGGCCTACGGCGCATTTGCCGAAGCGCTGGCCCATTGGGAGGCTTCGCGGGTGAGCGCGACCCTGGCCCTCACGCCTTTGGTAACCTTTGTGGCGGTGGCCCTGGCGGCCTGGTTGTGGCCACATGACGTACAGGCCGAAGACATCAACGCGTTGGGGTATTTCGGCGCGTTTGTGGTGGTGCTGGGCTCGGCGGCCGTGGCGTTGGCGCCCTCGCTGCTCGCCGGGCTCAAGGCCCGGCGGCTGCGTGTGACGGCTTAGTTGCCCAGCATGTCCTGCGGGCGTACCCACTGATCGAATTGCTCGTCCGTGAGGTAGCCCAGCTCCAGTGCCGCGTCGCGTAGTGTCAGCCCTTCGGCGTAGGCTTTCTTGGCAATCTGTGCCGCTTTGTCGTAGCCGATATGCGGGTTAAGTGCCGTCACCAGCATCAGTCCGCGCTCCAGGTGCGCAGCCATTTGCTCGGCGTCGGGCTCAAGGCCGGCGATGCAGTGTTCCTGGAAGTTGTTGCAGCCGTCGGCCAGCAGGCGGATCGATTCCAGCAGGTTGTGGATGATCACCGGTTTGTACACGTTCAACTGCAAGTGGCCTTGGCTGGCGGCCATGCCGATGGTCACGTCGTTGCCCAGTACCTGGCAGGCCAGCATCGACAGCGCTTCGCACTGGGTGGGGTTGACCTTGCCCGGCATGATCGAGCTGCCTGGTTCGTTGGCCGGCAGCTTCACTTCCGCCAGGCCGGCGCGCGGGCCAGAGCCCAGCAAGCGCAAGTCATTGGCGATTTTCATCAGGGCCACAGCCAGGGTTTTCAGCGCGCCATGCAGCGTCACCAGCGGCTCGTGGCCGGAGAGGGCGGCGAATTTATTGGGAGCCGTCACAAAGGGCAGGCCGGAGAGGGCCGCCAACTCGGAGGCAATCGCCTCGCCAAAACCATGCGGCGCATTGAGCCCGGTGCCGACCGCCGTACCGCCCTGGGCCAGTTCGCACACGGCGGGCAGGGCGCTGCGAATGGCGCGTTCGGCGTAATCGAGTTGGGCGATGAAGGCCGACACTTCCTGGCCGAAGGTGATCGGTGTCGCATCCATCATGTGGGTGCGCCCGGTCTTTACCAGCTTCATGTGCCGAGCGGCCAGCTCGGCCAAACCGCCGGACAGCGTGGCGATCGCCGGTAACAAGCGTTGATGCACTGCCTGCACGGCCGCGATGCTCATGGCCGTAGGGAAGCAATCGTTGGAACTTTGGGAACGGTTCACATGGTCGTTGGGGTGTACCGGGCTCTTGCCGCCCCGTTCGTTGCCCGCCAACTCGTTGGCGCGGCCGGCGATCACCTCGTTGGCATTCATGTTGCTCTGGGTGCCGCTGCCGGTCTGCCATACCACCAGTGGGAACTGGTCGTCGTGCTGGCCGTCGAGTACTTCGTCGGCGGCCTGTTCGATCAGGCGGGCGATGTCGGCGGGCAGGTCGCCATTACGGTCGTTGACCCGTGCGGCGGCCTTTTTGATCAGAGCCAGGGCGTGCAGCACCGCGAGCGGCATGCGTTGCTCACCGATGGCGAAATTCACCAGCGAGCGTTGGGTCTGGGCGCCCCAGTAAGCTTCGTCCGGGACTTCCACTTCTCCCAGGCTGTCGGTTTCGATACGGCTCATCGGGCACACTCCTTAATGTTCGTTTGCGCAGTTTAGGCCGTGATCGGCCGGGTGGGTTCCCTAAAAGACTTTTCATCGGGCAATCCGCGCCCGACAAGGCTCGGGGTTGAGCCGCGAGGTTTTTTAGGCGCAGAATGGGCGCCCTTGGGGTCTTACCTCGCCAGCTAGAAAGGAAACTCGATGACTCGTCTTCGTGCCATCTGTACCGCGGTTGCTCTGGTGTGCGCCAGCGGCCAGGTTTTTGCCGATACCGCCAGCCACAACGCCAGTGCCGAAGCCTTCCTGACCCTGGCCCATGCCGACAAGCTGGGTACCCCGGTGTACATGCAAGTGCAACAAATGTTCGCCCAGCGCTTCGAACAGACCAAGGCGCCTGCCGCCAAGCAGTCGGTACTCGACAGCTACCAGGCCAAGGCCAACGCCGCCCTGGACCAGGCCATCGGTTGGCCGAAGCTCAAGCCGGACATGGTCAAGCTCTACACCACCAATTTCAGCGAATCCGAGCTCAAGGACCTGGTTGCTTTCTACCAGTCGCCGCTGGGCAAGAAAGTCCTGGAAAAAATGCCGCAGCTGACCCAGCAATCGGCCCAGATGACCCAGGCCAAGCTGGAAAGCGCCGTGCCGGTGGTCAACAAACTGTTGGAAGACATGACCAACGAACTGGCGCCGAAAGCCGCCGCACCGGCCAAGAAGAAGTAAGCAGCAATGACCATGCAACAGCGTATCGAAACGGCACTCGCCGCCCTGAGCCCGGATCACTTGAGCGTGCTGGATGAAAGCCACATGCACAGCCGCGGGTTGCAGACCCACTTCAAGGCCGTGCTGGTCAGCCGGCAGTTCGAGGGGCTCAACCGCGTCAAGCGTCACCAGAAGGTCTATGCGACCCTGGGCGACCTGATGAGCGAGTTTCATGCGCTGGCGTTGCATACCTACACGCCCGAAGAATGGGCGACAATCGACGCAGCCCCGGCTTCGCCGACCTGCGCCGGAGGGCACTGACAGCAGTTGCAAGCTTCAAGTTTCAAGCTGCAAGATTGAAGCGCGCTTGCCTCTGCGTTTTTGTTAGAATCCCCACGCGCCGCCTAGTCGGCGCGTTTTTTTTGCTTTCGTTTTTACTTGCAGCTTGCAGCTTGAAACTCGCAACTGCCCCAATCCGGTTCACCCCTTACGAGGGTAGCCACCTGGAGAGAACACCCATGACTCAACCGATTGTCGTGGCGGCACTGTATAAGTTCGTCACCCTCGAAGATTACGTCGCCCTGCGCGAGCCCTTGCTGCAGGCGATGGTCGACAATGGCATCAAAGGCACCTTGCTGATCGCCGAAGAAGGCATCAACGGCACCGTGTCCGGCAGCCGCGAAGGCATCGATGGCCTGATGGCCTGGCTGAAGAACGACCCACGCATGGTCGACATCGACCATAAAGAATCGTACTGCGACGACCAGCCGTTCTACCGCACCAAGGTCAAGCTCAAGAAAGAGATCGTGACCCTGGGTGTCGAGGGCGTGGACCCGAATAAAAAGGTTGGCACCTACGTCGAGCCCAAGGACTGGAACGCGCTGATCAGCGACCCCGAAGTACTGTTGATCGACACGCGCAACGACTACGAAGTGTCGATCGGCACATTTGAAGGCGCAATCGACCCGCAAACCACCAGCTTTCGCGAATTTCCCGACTACATCAAAGCCCACTTCGACCCGAGCAAGCACAAGAAAGTCGCCATGTTCTGCACTGGCGGCATCCGTTGTGAGAAAGCCTCGAGCTATATGCTCAGCGAAGGCTTCGATGAGGTCTACCACCTTAAAGGCGGGATCCTGAAGTACCTCGAAGAGGTGCCTCAGGAAGAAACCAAGTGGCAAGGCGACTGCTTTGTTTTTGACAATCGCGTGACCGTGCGCCACGACTTGAGCGAAGGCGACTACGATCAATGTCATGCCTGCCGCACACCCGTAAGCGTAGAAGACCGCGCATCCGAGCACTACGTGGCCGGCATCAGTTGCCCGCATTGCTGGGATAAGCTGCCGGAGAAAACCCGTCGCAGCGCCATCGACCGGCAAAAGCAGATTGAACTGGCCAAGGCCCGCAATATGCCGCACCCGATTGGCTTCAACTACAAGCAAACCCCTTCCGAGGTCTGACCCATGTCCGCGCGCCTGCTCTATGTAATGGACCCGATGTGTTCCTGGTGCTGGGGCTTTGCCCCGGTGGCGCAGGCGTTAGTCGAGCAGGCCCAGGCCGCCGGCGTAGACGTGCACCTGGTGGTGGGCGGTTTGCGCACCGGCAGCGGCGCGGCACTGGAACCGACCACGCGGCGCTATATCCTGGAGCATTGGCAGGCCGTCACCGAAGCCACTGGCCAGCCGTTCAAGCGCGAGGGCGCGTTGCCCGACGGGTTTGTCTATGACACCGAGCCGGCGTGCCGCGCCATTGTCACCGCGCGCAACCTGGCGCCGGATTGCGCATGGAAACTGCTGGGGCTGATCCAGCATGCGTTTTATGTCGAGGGCCGCGACGTGACCCTCGCCAGCGTGCTGGTGGAGTTGGCCGAGCAGGCGGGCATCCCGCGCATCGAGTTTGCCGGCGAATTCGACCGTGCCGAACAGCATGCCGCGACGGCCGCCGATTTCACGTGGGTGCAGGATCTGGGCATCGCCGGGTTTCCGACCCTGCTCGCCGAACGCAAGGGCCAGTTGGCCTTGTTGACCAATGGTTACCAGCCGCTGGCCGAGCTGTCGCCTTTATTGGGCCGATGGCTGGAGCGAGCCGCCTGTGTATGAACCGAACAAACGCACCGATCGCCTGACCTGGGCGGAAATTCGCCGGCTGGCCCTGCGTCACAGGAAATCCCTGTGGATCGCCAATGGCGTCGCCGTGCTGGCGACCCTGTGCAGTGTGCCTATCCCGTTGTTGTTGCCACTGCTGGTGGACGAGGTGCTGCTGGGCCGTGGCGATGCCGCGCTCAAGGTGATGAACCACGCGTTGCCCCTGGGTTGGCAGAAAGCCGCCGGTTACATCGGCCTGATGCTGCTGGTGACGTTATGCCTGCGCTGCGGCGCGCTGGTGTTCAACGTCGTGCAGGCGCGGCTGTTTGCGCGCCTGGCCAAGGACATTGTGTACCGCATCCGCGTACGCCTGATCGAGCGGCTCAAGCGCATCTCGCTCGGCGAATACGAAAGCCTGGGCAGCGGTACTGTTACCACGCACCTGGTCACCGACCTGGACACCCTGGACAAGTTCGTCGGCGAAACCCTCAGCCGTTTCCTGGTGGCCATGCTGACCCTGGTCGGCACCTCGGCGATTCTGGTGTGGATGCATTGGCAACTGGCGTTGCTGATCCTGCTGTTCAACCCACTGGTGATCTACGCCACGGTCCAGTTGGGCAAGCGCGTCAAGCACCTCAAGAAGTTGGAAAACGACAGCACCTCGCGCTTCACCCAGGCACTGACCGAAACCCTCGACGCTATCCAGGAAGTGCGCGCCGGCAATCGCCAGGGTTTCTTTCTCGGGCGCCTGGGCCAGCGCGCTCAGGAAGTGCGTGACTATGCGATCCACTCGCAGTGGAAAACCGACGCTTCCAGCCGTGCCAGCGGGTTGCTGTTCCAATTCGGTATCGACATCTTCCGTGCGGCGGCAATGCTCACGGTGCTGTTTTCCGACCTGTCCATCGGCCAGATGCTCGCGGTGTTCAGTTACCTGTGGTTCATGATCGGCCCGGTGGAGCAATTGTTGAACCTGCAATACGCCTACTACGCCGCGGGCGGGGCGCTGACGCGGATCAACGAGTTGCTGGCGCGCGCCGACGAACCGCAATACCCCGGCGGCGCCGACCCGTTCACCGGGCATGAAACCGTCGGCATCGAAGTGCGCGGCCTGAACTTTGGCTATGGTGAGGACCTGGTGCTCAACCAGCTGAACCTGGCGATCGCGCCCGGCGAGAAAGTGGCGATTGTCGGCGCCAGCGGCGGCGGCAAAAGCACCCTGGTGCAATTGTTGCTCGGGCTCTACACCCCACAGGCCGGCAGTATTCGGTTCGGTGGTGCGACTCAGCAGGAGATCGGCCTGGAAACCATCCGCGAACAGGTCGCGGTGGTGCTGCAGCACCCGGCACTGTTCAACGACACCGTGCGCGCCAACCTGACCATGGGCCGCGAGCGCAGTGATCAAGCCTGTTGGCAGGCGTTGGAAATTGCCCAGCTGGATGCTACCGTCAGGGCATTGCCCCTGGGGTTGGACAGCGTGGTGGGGCGTTCCGGGGTGCGCTTTTCCGGCGGGCAGCGTCAACGGTTGGCGATTGCGCGCATGGTACTGGCCGAGCCGAAGGTGGTGATCCTCGATGAAGCCACGTCCGCCTTGGACGCCGCGACGGAGTACAACCTGCATCAGGCGCTGGCGCGGTTTCTCAGCGGCCGTACTACACTGATCATTGCTCACCGTTTGTCGGCGGTAAAACAAGCTGATCGAGTTTTAGTGTTCGACGGTGGTCACATTGCCGAGGACGGTGATCATCAACAGTTGATCGCAGACGGAGGCCTGTACGCCAAGCTTTATGGGCACTTGCAGCAAGTACGTTGATGTTGATATAGCCTGGGCTGTGCTTTTGAAAGTAGGTGTTTGCGTGCGTATCCAGCTGTGCATGTGCAAGGGACTTCATGAAGCAAAAGCGGACTCTCGGAACGCCTCGACTACTCGGCATTGTGTGGCCCTTTATCGCCGTGGTGCTGTTCCAGGCATTGTTGGGCTGTGTCAGTCTCTACGTACTCTCGGCGGTGCGTGGCTACGTGGCGGGCGAAAGCCTGTGGTCCAAGGGCCAGAAGGACGCCATCTACTACCTGACGCTCTACGCCGATAATCGCGACCAGACCACCTACCTCAAATACCAGCAGGCCATTGCCGTGCCCCAGGGCGGGCATGAACTGCGCGTTGCCCTGGATCGCCCCATCCCGGACCTTGGCGCCGCGCGCCTGGGTATCCTAAAGGGCGGTAACCACCCCGATGACGTGTCCAGCCTGATCTGGCTGTACCTCAACTTCCGTCATTTCAGTTACCTGGAAAAAGCCATCGAGCTGTGGACCGTAGGCGATGGTTACCTGGTGCAATTGGATACCCTCGCTCAGGAAATGCACAGCGCGATCCAGCGCGACCAGGTCAGCGCCAACGATGTAAAGCAATGGAAGACGCATATCACCGCGATCAACGAGGGCGTGACACCGGCGGCCAAAGCCTTCAGCGATGCGTTGGGCGAAGGCTCGCGCATGATCCTGCGGTTGCTGTTGATCACCAACCTGGCGACGGCCCTGGGCCTGATCGTGCTGGCGCTGCTGCGTACGCGCAAGTTGCTGGCTCAGCGCCATGCGTTTGCCGAGGCCTTGAAAGACGAGAAGGAGCGGGCACAGATCACCCTGGAGTCGATTGGCGACGGGGTGATCACCACGACGTCGATGGCGCCATTACCTATATGAACCCCGCCGCCGAGGCACTGACCCACTGGAAATCGGTTCAGGCTCAAGGCTTGCCCTTGGCAGCCTTGTTCAACCTGCTGGACGACGATGCCCAGCCCGACGGGTTGACGCTGATCGAACACATCGTCAAAGGCCGGCTGCGTGGTGGCAGTGAGCATTCCAAAACCATCCAGCGCGTGGACGGCAGCACGGTCTCGGTGACGCTCGTCGCGCCCCGATCCGTAGCGCCGGCAAGGTCAGTGGTGCCGTGCTGGTACTGCATGACATGACCCAGGAGCGCCAATATATTGCCAACCTGTCGTGGCAGGCGACGCATGACGCGCTGACGGGCCTGGCCAACCGCCGAGAATTCGAATATCGCCTGGAGCAGGTGCTGAATCCGGCCCGGCATCAGGGCGAGCGGCATGCGTTGATGTTTCTCGACCTGGATCAGTTCAAACTGGTCAACGACACCTGCGGTCATGCGGCGGGCGACGAGTTGTTGCGTCATATCTGCGCGCTGTTGCAATCGGACTTGCGCGAAGGTGACACCCTGGCGCGCCTGGGAGGTGACGAGTTCGGTATCCTGCTGGAAAATTGTCCGGCCCCCACGGCGGAAAAAATCGCCGAGAGCCTGCGCCATACCGTGCAAAGCCTGCATTTTGTGTGGAAAGGTCGACCGTTCATGACCACGGTGAGCATCGGCCTGGTGCATATCTCCAATACCCCGACCACGCTCGAAAGCTCGCTGCGTGCAGCCGATATGGCGTGCTACATGGCCAAGGAGAAGGGGCGCAACCGTGTGCAGGTCTACCATTCCGACGATTCCGAGCTGTCCGTGCGTTTCGGCGAGATGGCCTGGGTGCAGCGCTTGCACATGGCGTTGGAGGAAAACCGGTTTTGCCTGTACGCCCAGGAAATCGCGTCCTTGGGTCACACCGAAGCTGGCAGTGGGCATATTGAAATCCTGCTGCGCCTGCACGATGAGGCCGGCCGAATTATCCTGCCCGACAGTTTTATCCCGGCGGCTGAACGTTATGGCCTGATGACGTCGCTGGATCGCTGGGTGGTCGAGAACGTGTTCAAGATCATCGCGCGTTGCATGCATGAGCGACCGGCCCGGCCTATGGCGATGTGTGCGATTAATCTGTCAGGTATAACCATTGGCGATGACGATTTTCTCGGCTTTTTACGAGACAAATTCAACAGTTACCGCATACCTCCGGAAATGATTTGTTTTGAAATAACCGAGACAAGCGCTATTGCGAATTTAGGCAGCGCCATTCGATTTATTAATGAACTCAAGGCCTTAGGCTGCCATTTTTCCCTCGACGATTTTTGCGCCGGAATGTCCTCATTCGCGTATCTGAAACATTTACCTGTAGACTTCCTGAAGATCGATGGAAGTTTCGTAAAGGATATGCTGGACGACCCGATTAACCGCGCGATGGTCGAAGTGATCAACCACATCGGCCACGTCATGGGTAAGCGCACAATTGCCGAGTTTGTTGAAACCCCGCAAATCGAACAGGCGTTATTTGAGATTGGCGTGGATTACGCTCAGGGCTACCTGATTGAACGACCGCAATTGTTTACCTTTGATAGCTTGCAGTGTCGACCTGTGCGGCCGCAGCCTCTGCTGTTCAAGGCGCCCGGCACATTCCGCTGAAACATTTGCTGGTCTGTACAATCACACTTAAAAAGGAGCCTTACAGTGATCGACACATTCAACAGAACCGGCCCGCTTATGGAAGCATCGAGTTACCCCGCCTGGGCGCAGCATTTGATCCAGGCCTGTAGCGAGAGCAAGCGCCGCGTTGTCGAACACGAACTGTATCAGCGCATGCGCGACAACACGCTCAGTGCCAGGACCATGCGCCACTACCTGATCGGTGGCTGGCCTGTGGTCGAGCAGTTTGCCTTGTACATGGCACAGAATCTCACCAAGACCAAATTTGCCCGCCATCCGGGCGAGGACATGGCGCGACGTTGGCTGATGCGCAATATTCGGGTGGAACTCAACCACGCCGACTATTGGGTGCATTGGGCGCGCGCTCACGGTGTCAGCCTGGCCGAGCTGCAAGCACAGGACGTACCGCCGGAACTGCATGCGCTGAGTCATTGGTGCTGGCATACCAGTTCGGCCGATTCGCTGATCGTCGCGATTGCGGCGACCAACTATGCGATCGAGGGGGCAACCGGGGAGTGGTCCGCGGTGGTGTGCTCCACCGGTGTCTACGCGGCGGCGTTCCCCGAGGAAGAGCGCAAGCGTGCAATGAAGTGGCTGAAGATGCATGCCCAGTATGACGATGCCCATCCGTGGGAAGCCCTGGAAATCATCTGCACCCTTGCGGGGATGAGCCCGAGCAAAACCCTGCAGGAAGAGCTGCGCCAGGCCGTGTGCAAGAGCTATGACTACATGTACCTGTTCCTGGAAAGCTGTATGCGCCTGGAGAAAGAACAAGCGCCTGTGGTAACGCGTGAGCGCCCGCTGCGCGTGGCCAGCGAGGCCTGATGTGACGATGGCGGTGGCGGGGTCAGCCCGCCATCGCCAGGCGATTGCGCCTTCGCGCTTGGCCACGTACAAGGCGTTGTCGGCACGGCGTAACAGGCTCTCGGCCGATTCGGCCGCCAGCAAGGTCGAGCAACCCAGGCTCACCGTCAACGCTATCCGCTCACCCTCGGCCCAGTAATCCTGGGTATGCGCCGCTTGGCGCAGGCGTTCGCCGACCATTGCCGCCGCTTCCCGGCTGGTGTTGGACAGCAGGATCAGAAACTCTTCCCCGCCGAACCGAAATACCATGTCCACATTGCGCAACTGGCTCTTGATCGCTGTGGCGACGGTGCGCAACACGTTATCGCCTGCGGCGTGACCATAGGTGTCATTGATGTTCTTGAAGTGGTCGATGTCCAGCATCAACAGCGACAGCGGGCTCAGGTGGCGCCGCGCCATATCGATTTCCCGTTGCAGCGTCTGGTCCATCGCAACGCGATTGCCGGTTTCGGTCAATGGGTCACGCAGGGCACTGCGGGTGGCGGCGCGGTAAAGCAAGGCGTTGCGCATCGGGTAGAGCAAGGTCGCGAGCAACAATTCGAGATGGCTGAGTTCTTCTTCTGTCAGGCGTTGGTTGCGGCGGAAGATCAGCTCACCCAAATGCTCGCCTTCATGGCTCAGGCTGTAGCTTACCGAGTGGTGGCCGCGCTGGCCGAGTTCCAGGCGCAGATCGCTGGTGATATGACGGTAATGGAGGGCGTCCAGCGGCACCAGGCGTTGGACCTCCCGGAAAAACACGGCCAGGATGCGCTCAGGCTCCAGGCTTGTCTGTAATTGCTGTCCCAACTGCTGGCGAAGTTGTGTGGCGGTGGTTGGACGGTGAGGGATCGCCGCCGGTTGGCCAAAGCCCAGGCGTTGTAATTTTGCGCTGTCGAAGTCGATTGCGTGAGTCTGGGTAGGTGTTTTCATAAACAATCGGCCCTCTGAGCACATGAGTGTCTTACAGGCTCGATGGGTGTGGCGGGTACCAAGCGTCTTACTGTTCCCTCAGTTCCATAAAACATTAGAAACAGTTTAGACCGCTTTGTAACGGGTTATAACCCCAAGGCACCGCCATACGTCTTGTCATCGCTTAACCTGCTTGAACAGTGTTAGAGCGAGATTCATGCCAAATCGTTTCGAATAAAAAACACCTTATAAATCAATCGACCGTTTTTAAATTAAACAATGGTCGGGCAATACCGACGTCAGTTATTTGGCTGTTTGGACCAGTGTGGTGTGATCAATCTGATCAATTGATGTCACACCGGTCAGCGTCATTGCCACGCGCATTTCCTTGGCAAAGATATCCAGCAAGTTCTCCACGCCGCGTTGGCCGTCGGCGGCCAGTGCGTAGGAGGGCGCTCGGCCCAGCAGGCAGGCTTTGGCGCCCAGGGCGAGCATGCGCACCACGTCCAGCCCGGAACGAATGCCGGAGTCCACCAATACCGCCAGGTCATCACCCACCGCCTCGGCGATCGGCGGCAACGCCTTCGCGGTGGACAGCACGCCATCCAGTTGCCGGCCGCCATGGTTGGACACCACGATGCCATCGGCGCCGAAACTCACCGCG
This sequence comes from Pseudomonas lactucae, assembly GCF_016937615.1. Taxonomy (GTDB): domain Bacteria; phylum Pseudomonadota; class Gammaproteobacteria; order Pseudomonadales; family Pseudomonadaceae; genus Aquipseudomonas; species Aquipseudomonas lactucae. The sequence goes on from NZ_JAFHKI010000027.1 coordinate 40,386, forward strand.
TCCTTGGCATCCTGGGGATCGAGAATGCCCTTGATGATCATCGGGCCTTTCCAGAATTCGCGGATCCACTCCAGGTCCTTCCAACTGATCGATGGGTCGAAGTTGTTCGCCAGCCAGCCGATATAGTCTGCCAGGTGGGTAGGTTTGCCGAGGTATTTGGAGATATTGCCCAAGTCGTGCGGGCGCCCCATCAAGCCCACATCGAACGCCCATTGCGGCTTGGTGATAGCTTGCAGCATGCGCCGCTGCGCCGCGTAAGGACCGGACATCCCCGAATGAGCATCGCGGTAGCGCGCGCCAGGCGTGGGCATGTCCACGGTAAACACCAACGTGGTCACGCCGGCGGCCTGGGCGCGTTCCAGCGCATTGCGCATGAAACCGCGGTCCTTGAGCACATACAACTGGAACCAGATCGACTGTGGGCTTTGCGAAGCCACTTCTTCAATCGGGCACACCGAAACCGTTGACAGGCAAAACGCAATGCCTTGGGCCGCCGCCGCCTTCGCCGCTTGCACTTCGCCACGTCGCGCGTACATGCCGGTCAGGCCCACCGGGCTGAGAACCACTGGCATGGCGAGTTCCTGACCGAACAAGGTGGTCTTGAGGCTCAGGTTGTCGACATTGCGCAGGATGCGCTGGCGCAGGCTGATATCGGCCAGGTCCGAACTGTTCGCACGCAAGGTGTGTTCGGCGTAGGCACCGCCATCGATGTAGTCGAACAGGAAGCGCGGCAGCTTACGCTGGGCGGCGGCGCGGTAATCGGCGGCGGACGAAATAATCATGGATGGGGTCTCGGCAGGGCAAGGGTGGCTCAAAGATAGGCAAATATCTGGCATGATAAAAACAACTTTTATCACTAGCATCCAGTCGCCAAGGGAATACCGATGAACCTGCGGACATTATTGGCCTTTGTCGAAGTGGTGCGCCAGGGTGGTTTCTCCCAGGCGGCCGAAGTGGTGTCGTTGACTCAATCCTCGGTGAGCAAGGCCGTCAAGACCCTGGAGGATGAACTGGGTACGCCGCTGCTCAATCGTCTCGGTCACCGTAACGAACTGACAGCTGCCGGCGAAATTACCTACCGGCGTGCCCTGGTATTGCTTGCCGAACAGAATGATCTGTTCGCCGAGATCAACGAACTGCGCGGCTTGAAGCGCGGCGTGTTGCGTATCGGACTGCCGCCGGTGGGCTGTGGCGTGCTGTTTGCGCCGATGTTCGCCACTTACCGCAGCCGCTACCCGGATATCGAGATCGAACTGACCGAGTACGGCAGCAAAAAACTGCGCGAATGCCTGGAAGCGGGGGAGGTTGACCTGGCGGCGCTGTTGTTGCCGACGGATGAAGGCTTTGATTACCAGCCGGTGCGCAACGAACCACTGATGGCCGTGCTGCCCATGAGCCACCCTCTTGCCCGGCGCCCGCGGATCGATTTCACCGACCTGGCGGATTCGCCCTTCATCCTTTTCGAAGCCGGCTTTGCGCTCAACGCCAAGATCCTCGCCGCCTGCGAGCGCAAGGGCGTCAGCCCGCGAGTCACCGCCCGCAGCGGGCAAATCGACTTTATCGTTGACCTGGTGTCGGCCGGGCTCGGCGTTGCCTTTCTGCCCCGCATGCTGGCCCACAAGCACCAACACGCAGGTATCGCCCTGATCCCCCTGGACGAGCCCCACACCGACTGGCACATCGCCCTGGCCTGGCGCGCCAGCGCACACCTGCCACCGGCCGCACTGGCCTGGCTGGAGCTGGCCAAGGAGCAGCTGCTTCCAACCAGTCATCCGGCTTGAACGGTAAAATGCCGAAGGGTGCTTGACTTATCCTTTTTAATCAGTAACATACGGCGCATTCCGCGATAGCTCAGTTGGTAGAGCAAATGACTGTTAATCATTGGGTCCCTGGTTCGAGTCCAGGTCGTGGAGCCAGATAGGGAAAAGCCTGCAGCGATGCAGGTTTTTTTTTGCTTGGGATTTGACTCAGCACAAAGACGTACAGCGTAATTTGCAAATGTCGAACAAGTGCCGTGTTGGAACCGTTGACCAGATCAACCGAGAGCTGCTCTATTCCCCCGCGCGCGAGCTGAATCGTTACGTGAACCGAACTGGCTTCTTCAGTGATTGCTGGCGCCCTACGGTCTCGGTATTCCTGGCACGTCCATGTTGATTTTGCGCCAGAAGGCTTCAGAGAAGCTGTAAACCGAGAACGCAATCAGCCCTAATGCCATCACCATCAAAATCAACCAACCAGCGGGTAGATTTTGGAGCGCGTTCAGTGCTTCCTTCATACCAGGTGGATCCATCGCTTTATAAGTGGAACCGCTGATTGCCAACAGCACCGCAATCTCTAGAAAAACCACCCCACGGGCAACCAGGCCGAATCGGGACACGGGACGGACGTACTGCATGACGTCTTCATCGGCCTCAAAATATTTCTCGAACGACGCCTTCCCACCCTTGATGATGTGAGCAATCCCTACGCCCAGCGGAACGAGCGCGATCAGGTACACCATCACATTCGAGTGATCCCAAGACAAGACATGCGCCAGCCAGTCTTTAGCCTGCCCACCGGAATCACTCGAACGTCTAATGCCGCTGATGAGCAGGCCCAATGCAAAGAGCGCCAGAGCGCCATTGACCACACCGCCCGCCAACAGACCCGCGCGAATCACCAGGCCTTTGAGCTCTTTGCCGTGATGATCGACATCACGCGTTGCTTGCAGGATGCGCCAAGCCGCAAATGCGAGCAGACCCGCCACCACAAGCCCCACTAGAAAATAGCCAAATGGTTGGCTTAGCAGTGCTTCCAGGCTCTTGTGACTGTCTTTCGGTTTCGTCGAATCCCGCGCTGCCAGCAATGCGAAGATACCGATGATCAAATAAAGCATTCCCCGGGCGGCATAGCCTCCCCGAGCAAGTATCACTAGGCTATTTTGCGCGGACATTCGATATATTCCGGAATTCTGATAAAGGAGCAGACCCCTCTTGCTGGGCTGGGTTCTATTTTCAAGTCGAAGACTGTGATGTGTGATCCAAAACGCTTTCGGCAGTCGGGTCTGCCTACACATCCCCCTCGCAAAACCCTCAACGCCGCCGTTAAATGCCAGAATCTCTCAACTGGATTGTTTTGGAGAGCTCCATGCTTGGCCTATTTGAACGACGGCTCGACCCTTTCCCGCCCGACGAAGCACCGCCGCCGCCTGAGGGGCTGGCGCGGTTCCTGTGGGCCTGCACACGCGGTGCGCGCGGTTATGTCCTCGCGCTTGCCTTGCTCAGTGCCGTTGTGTCGATCTACGAAGCCTGGCTGTTTTCTTTTCTCGGGCAAGTGGTGGACCTGCTGTCGACCTGGCAGGCCGGCGGCGAAGCGGCCGGGCAGGAAAGTCGGGTGTTGTGGGGCATTGGCATCGTACTGGTGACGAGTATCGGGTTGGTGGCGTTGCGTACGATGGTGCAGCATCAGGTATTGGCGATTAACCTGCCGTTGCGCCTGCGCTGGGATTTTCACCGGCTGATGCTGCGACAAAGCCTTTCGTTTTTCTCCGATGAATTTTCTGGCCGGGTCACGACCAAGGTGATGCAGACCGCGCTGTCCGTGCGCGAGGTATTGTTCACCCTGATCGAGATCGCCCCCGGCATCGGTGTTTACTTCATCGCGATCATCACACTGGCCGGCGGTTTCGATCCCAAGCTGATGCTGCCGTTCATTGCGTGGCTGGCGTTGTTCGGCCTTGCCATGGGGTACTTCGTGCCGCGTCTTGGCAAGGTCGGCCAGGAGCAGGCCAATGCGCGCTCGTCGATGACCGGGCGCATCTCGGATGCCTACACCAACATCACCACGGTGAAGCTGTTCTCCCACTCCAAACGTGAAGCCCATTTCGCCCGCGCGGCGATGGAGGATTTCAAGCAGACCGGCTTTCGCCAGATGCGCCTGGTCAGCCAATTCGAGATCGTCAACCAGGCGCTGGTGGTCGGGTTGATCATGGGCGCAGGCGGTTATGCCCTGTGGATGTGGCACCAGGGCGAAGTCGCACCGGTGCCGTGGCGGCGATCATTGCCATGGCGTTGCGCATCAACGGCATGTCGCACTGGATCATGTGGCAGATGACCGCCTTGTTCGAGAACATCGGCACAGTGCAGGACGGTATGGAAACCCTGGCCCGCGGCCCCAAGGTACAGGATGCGCCGGATGCCGGCGTGCTGGTGACCACGGGCGGTGCGGTGACCTTCGACAACGTGAGTTTCAATTACAACGGCGAACGCCAGGTGCTCGACGGCCTGAGCCTGAGCATTCGCCCAGGCGAAAAGATCGGGCTGGTGGGGCGCTCCGGCGCCGGGAAATCCACGCTCATCAACCTGCTGTTGCGCTTCTATGACGTGGACAAGGGCGCGATTTATATCGATGGGCAAAACATCGCGCACGTCACCCAGGACAGCCTGCGCAGCGCCATCGGCATGGTCACTCAGGACACGTCCCTGCTGCACCGCTCCATTGGCGACAACATCGCCTATGGCCGCCCCGATGCGACCGACGAACAGATCCGCCGCGCCGCCGCCAATGCCCAGGCCGATGGGTTCATCAGCCAACTGAGCGACAAGCAAGGCCATAGCGGCTACGACACCCTGGTGGGCGAGCGCGGTATCAAGCTGTCGGGCGGCCAGCGGCAACGCGTCGCGATTGCGCGGGTCATGCTCAAAAATGCGCCGATCCTGCTGTTGGACGAGGCTACCAGCGCGCTGGACTCGGAAGTCGAAGTCGCCATCCAGGAAAGCCTCGATGACATGATGCAAGGCAAGACCGTGATCGCCATTGCCCATCGGTTGTCGACGATTGCGGCCATGGACAGGCTGATCGTCATGGACAACGGCTGCATCATCGAACAAGGCACCCACACTGAACTGCTGGCGAGAAACGGGGTGTATGCGCGGCTGTGGCATCACCAAAGTGGCGGGTTTCTGGGGGAGGATCAGGGCGTGGCGGAGACCGCGGAGTAGCCCTCTAGAAAATTTTTTGGGTGCGCCGCTTGAAATTTTTTCCCCTGAACCTACTTAGGTTTTACGCGATGCCGAATCCGGGTCGCGTATCAAATCACTTGGAGAAAACTCAGGAGATTTTGCAATGGCTACTACGCTTTCTTTGGCCCCACTGTTCCGTCATTCCGTAGGCTTTGACCGGTTCAACGACCTTTTCGAATCGGCGCTTCGCAGCGAGGCCGGTACCACGTATCCCCCTCACAACGTCGAAAAGCACGGCGACGATCATTACCGGATCGTCATCGCGGCTGCCGGCCTGGTGGAGGATGACCTGGAGATCCAGGTGGAGAAAGGTGTGTTGACCGTCGCCGGCGGCAAGCGTGAACACGATGAAAACATCACCTACCTGCACCAGGGGATCGCCCAGCGCGCGTTCCGCCTGTCGTTCCGTCTGGTCGACCACATCGAAGTGCAGGGCGCGCAGCTGTCCAACGGCTTGCTGAGCATTGATCTGCTCAGGGTTGTACCGGAGGAAGCGAAGCCCAAGCGCATCGCGATTGGGGGGGCGGCCAAGGCTGAGGTGAAATCCATCAGCGAGCAGTAATGCCGCGATGAATAAAGGCGCTCTTCGGAGCGCCTTTATTATTTGGGCTATTGATGATTAACGGTGTTTGCGCCAGCCCGATTACCAGCGGTAGGTCAACGAACTGACCAGTTGCCGCTCATCGCCATACCGGCAAATCGCAAACTCGCAGTAGGTATAGCGCTTGTTGGTGACGTTGTTGGCATTGACCGCGACCTCCCAATGTTCGTCGATCTCATAACTGGCACGGGCGTCATACAGGGTGTAGGCGGGCATCGCGGAGGGCACGCCGGAGGCCTGGGTCGTGCCCTTGTAGCGCGCACCGCCGCCGATGCGCAGTTGCGGTACGCCTAGTGCCGCCAGGCGGTAGTCGGCCCAGAGCGCGGCTTGGTGGTAGGGCGTGTCTTCACTGCGTTGGCCGATTTCGCTGGCGATATCGCTTTGTGTGATACGCGCGTCGATGTAGGCGTAGGACGCGATCAGGCTGAGGTTGGGCGTGACTTCGGTCTTGGCTTCCAGTTCCAAACCACGCGAGCGCACCTCGCCGACCTGCACCGAGAAGTTGATATCGGTGCGGTCCTGGCTCAGCACGTTGCGCTGCTCCAACTGGTAAACCGCCGCACTCAACAGCGTGGCGCTGCCTTCGGGCTGATAGCGGATACCGATTTCATATTGCTTGCCTTCGGTCGGAACAAAGCTCGCCCCCGCCTTATCTGTGCCGGCCACCGGAAAGAACGACTCGCTGTAGCTGATATAGGGCGCCAGGCCATTGTCGGCCTTGTACACCAGGCCGGCACGCCAGGTGGTGGCTTCATCGCTTTTGCCGCTGTCGGCCCCGTTGCGGAACAGTTCGGTATGCTGGTCGGCCCAGTCGTGACGGCCGCCGAGCAGCAGGATCCAGTGTTCGTCGAACTTGATCTGGTCCTGGAAATAAATGCCTTTTTGCAGGGTGTCGATCTGCGAGCCACGGTCGGTGGCGGGGTTTGTGTTGACCACCACTGGCTGGCCATATTGATAGGTCGCCAGGTTCAACGACGGCGCATTGCCGCGAAAGTTATGCGAGTCGTAGGTGGTGTCGTAGCCATCGAAGCCCAGCAGGAAGGTGTGCTGCCAATCGCCGAACTGCCATGTGCTTTCGATGTTGGTGTCGCTGGCCAGGCCCCGTGAGCGTTCTTCGCGGTCGCTGTATTGACGGCGCAGCAGGCCGGTGGTCTGCGCGGTGGCGATGTTGTTGCCGGCGGTGTTGACCTGCAGGTAACGCCAGGTCACGTCCGACTGGTAGTAACGCAATTTGTGGTTGATGCGCGTGTGCTCATCGAAACGGTGCTCGAACTCGTAGCCCAGCGCCGACATCTCGCCGTTCATTTCGTCGTAGTCCGGTTCGCCGATAAAGTCATGGCGGCCGATCTGGAACCGGCCGCTGCCCACGCCCTTGGTCAGTTGATAGGGCAGGGGCGCGGAGAAGCCGGTTTCGGTCTTCTGGTAGAACGACAGCAGCGTCAGTGAGGTGTCGTCGTCGGGCCGCCAGGTCAGGGCCGGCGCGACATAGACCTTGTCGTTCCGGATATGGTCGGCGGCGGTGTCGCTCTTGCGGTCGAGCAGGGTCAGGCGGTAGCTCAAGGTTTCGCTGTCGCCTAACGGGCCAGTGAAGTCGGCGGACAGTTGCTTGCGGTTATTCTGCCCGGCCTGCAGGTTGAGTTCATGGTAATGCGTCTGACTGGGGCGTTTGCTCACGGTGTTGATCAACCCGCCGGGCGACAGTTGCCCGTACAGCACCGACGCCGCGCCACGAATCACTTCGGCGCGCTCCAGGCCATAGGGTTCCTGCACGCCGTCGTACGAGTTGTTCTGCAGGCGCAAGCCATCGCGCAGCGAGCCACCGGTGGCCGACTCTACATCGAAACCGCGAATGCGGAAGCGGTCCGAGGTGCGGTTGAAACTGGTCGGCTGGCTGGTAAAACCCGGCGTCAGGTCGAGGGTTTGCGAGAGGGTTTCCGATTGCCGGTCGCGGATCTCGTCACTGGTGACCACCGACAGCGATTGCGGGGTTTCGATGATCGGCGTGTCGGTCTTGGTCGCGCTCAGGTTGCGCGTGGCCACGTAGCCTTTGAGGTGCTCGGCGCTGCGCTCTTCGGTGAGGCCCGTGATCGACGTCGGCCCCAGTTCCAGCGAGCCGCTGGTGTTGACCGGCACCAGCACATAGCCGTTGGCGCCTTGTACCGCCTGCAAGCCAGTGCCGCTCAGCAGTTGGGCAAAGCCCTGGTTGATCGGGAAGTCACCGCGCAGGCCGGCGGTGCTCAAACCGGCGACCGTGTTGCTGTCGAACAGTAACGCCACGTGGGCCTGCTGCGCAAACAGGTTCAGCGCCGGACCGAGCGGCCCTGCGGCGATGGCATAACGCGCCGCCTCTTGCGCGGTCGCCGGGCCGCACAGGCCCAGGCTCAGCGCAGCAAGGCTGGCCAGGTTGATCGCCAGGGCGAGGGGCAGGGGAGAACGCTTGAAGTGGCGCGGCATGGAAGATATTCCTGTGATTGAGGTGCTTTCTTCCTTGACGGGGCAGTGCCCAAAAGCGGAACCCGGCATGCGGGATTATTTTTCGTGGCGCTCAATCTGCAACCACAACGGGCTGAACGAACGGATGCGCACTGGCAGCCCATCGGCAATCAATTGCAGGGCGCGGCGCGGGTTATCCAAGGGCAAAACAGCGGACACGCGCAGATCGCCCAGTTGCTCGCGATCGAATTGCACATGGCCGCCGTATTGGCGTGACAGCTCGTCGAGTACCTCAGGTAACGGTCGGTCCTGGATCACCAACTGATGGTGTTGCCACGCGTCGTTCGTGGTGCGCGGGTCCACGGTGCCCAGGCGTTTCACCGCGTTCGGCGTGATGCTCGCCTGCTCGCCTGCGTGGATATTCACGGTGTCGTGATGGCCGGCGTCGGACGCTGCGACCGTTGATTCAAGCATCGTCAGCAGCGTGCCCGATGCTTCGCGTTTGACCGTGAAACGCGTGCCGAGGGCGCGCATCTGGCCGTCGTCGGTCACCACCACAAACGGCCTCGTGGCATCGTGGGCCACTTGCACCAGGATTTCACCACGCAGCAAGCGCACCTGGCGCTGCTGGCGATCGTAGGTCAGGTCCACCGCGCTGTTGCCGCTGAGGATCAGTTGCGAGCCGTCGTCCAGGTTGACCCGCTGCCACTGCGCTGGCGCGGTGCGCTGGTCGGCCAACAGGTAGCTCGGCGGGTAGGCCCGCAGCGCCAGGGCCACCGGCAATGCCAGCAACAGGCCCAGCAGCACCCGGCCGGCCGGGTTGCGCCGACGTACCCGGGCAGCTTCCAGTGCGGCCTGGACCGGCGCCTGCTGCGGGCGCAACGCCTGCAAGCGCCCGACAAACCCTTGCAAGCGCTCGAACGCCGCCGCGTGCCGAGGATCGGCGGCCTTCCAGCGTTCGAACTGCTGTTGCTCGCGCGCGCTGAGGTGGCCTTCGTTTAGGCGAATCACCCAGTTGGCGGCCTGTTGGTCGAGGTCGGTGCTCATACGTCCAGCGCGTGGTGGCAGTGCAGCAAGGCATTCATCAGATGCTTGCGCACCATGCGCTCGGAGATCCCCAGGCGGCTGGCGATCTCGCGTTGGCGCAGGCCTTCGAGGAAATACAGCAGGAACGCCTGCCGTGCATTCAGGGCCAGGCCGTCGAGCACGAAGGCGATCTGCTCCAGCGCTTGGAGGGTAGCCAGGATCTGTTCCGGTGACTGCTGGCACTGCTCCATCATCTCGATGGTCAGCGCCAGTTCTCGCAGGTAGGTGTCTTCCAACTGACGGCGGCGCGCGCGGTCGATGATCAGGTGGCGCGCCGTGGTCGTCAGGAACGCTCGCGGTTCGCGAATGGCGCCCAATGCGTCGCGTGAAGCGAGGATTCGCATAAAGGTATCGTGGGAAAGATCCGCAGCGTTATGCGGGCAACCGAGCTTTTTTCTCAGCCAGCCGAACAACCAGCCATGGTGCTCGGTGTAGAGCACATGGACGGCCTGGTTCAAGGAAAGGTCGCTGGCCGACATGGAAGGTTAAGTCTGCGGATAAGAATTATTCGCAAGATTAGCGGTGTGCCATCAACGAAAGCAAGCGTGGCCAGCACTGATTGTGTATTTAAGCCTTCGGGTGAGATAGCGCAGGCGTGATGGACGCGGCAACATCCCACGTCAGCAGGAGTTGGCTGATCGCCGCGTCGATGGTTGCGTGCGGCACGCCATCGCGGGCCAGTATCGAAACGCCCTGCAAGAAACTATCGAACACCGTCGCCATTACCGTCGCCTGGGTCTCTGCTGGCAGCTGGCCCAGGCGCACCGCCCGCTCCACACATGCCACGATCCCCGCCCGCGTTAAAAAGCCCCCAGGCGTATCGGGAACTGCTGGCCGAGGCCGCGTGGAATTCGATCCGGCAGGCGCCGCACTAAAGTGCGATGTGAGGGTCCATAGGTCCCGCTCAATCCTCACGATAAGATTTAAAAACATGCACTTACGCAAGATTGCTGTTGGGCTGTCGGCCCTTGTCCTGCTATCCACCGGGGCACATGCCCAGGGCGCGATGGACCTTTACTCCAGCCAGGAACAACGCCTTTCGTTCGACAGCTGCGCCGATATTTTCCCCGCCGCCACACCGATCAAAACCGCCACCGTCCCCGCCAGCATGAAACCGCTGGCGCTATGTTCCGACCATTTTGCCGTGTTGTATTCGCAAACCAGCAAGACGCCGCTGCTGGTGGTCGAGCGTCTGAATGCCCGTCAGTTAAAAGACGCTAAAGGCGAAGAGCGCACCAACCATTTCTACGCCGACCCGCGCATCCCCAAGGCGGGGCGCGCGGAGTTGAGCGACTACCACGGCCAGCACCCGGCCATGGACCGTGGCCACCAATCCCCGGCCGCCGACGCACCCGACGCCAAGGCCATGGCCCAGTCTTTTGCGCTGTCGAACATGGTGCCCCAGGACCCCACCAACAATCGCAAGATCTGGAGCAAGGTCGAGGCCGACGTGCGCAAATTCGCCGTGCGCGCCGGCGGCGATGTGTATGTGTTTACCGGGCCGTTGTTCGATGCGGGCTACGGCACCATCGGCGATAACCAGGTTTGGGTGCCGACGCGGCTGTTCAAACTGGTGTACGACGCGTCGTCCAAACGGGCCTGGGCGTATGTGCTGCCCAACGCCGAAACACGCATTCAACGGCCGATGGATTACGCCACCTTTGTGAAAACCACCGGGCTCAAGTTGCTGGGCAATCTTCCGGTGTCGGGGTCGGTGGGGCGCGGCTAACGGCGGGGGGGACAGTGGCTGTTTTGATTACCTGGGCCACCGCTTTCGCAGCCTCTGCGTAATGCCAGTCAGTTAAGAAGTTGAAATGGGTAAAAAGTGACCTGTGGCGAGGGAGCTTGCTCCCGCTGGGCGGCGAAGCGGCCCCGCTCTTTGTCTACAAAGAATGGGACTGCTGCGCAGTCCAACGGGAGCAAGCTCCCTCGCCACAGGTACAGTGTTCGCCTTTAACTGACTGGCATTCAGCCTTGCGGGGGCTCGAAGCTCCCGCTTCACTCTATACTCCCTCCCTCGCACCCATCCCTTCAAACCAAGCGAGATTCGCCATGAGCACCTCCCTTCCTCTGACCCCCACGCGCAAGCCTCTTGCACCGTGGCTGGCCTTAATCATCCTGGTGCTGGGCGCCATGTTCCTGCAAACCAGCGTCGGCCCGCGCCAAGTGTTGTTGCTGGCGGTCGGCGCCGCATTGGGCCTTACGCTCTATCACGCCGCGTTTGGCTTCACCTCGGCCTGGCGCGTGTTCATCAACGAGCGCCGCGGCGCCGGTTTGCGCGCGCAGATGGTGATGCTTGCGCTAGCAGTCCTGTTGTTTTTCCCCGCCCTTGGCGCCGGCACCTTGTTCGGGCAACCGGTGACCGGGCTGGTGGCGCCGGCCGGAGTGTCGGTGGTATTTGGCGCGTTTATTTTCGGCATCGGCATGCAGTTGGGCGGCGGTTGCGCGTCGGGCACGTTGTTCACCGTAGGCGGTGGTAATGCGCGCATGCTGGTGACACTGTTGTTCTTCATTTGCGGTTCGCTGATCGCCACTCACCACGTGGACTGGTGGTTTGCACTGCCTGCGTTCCCGGCGGTGTCCATCGTCAAAAGCTTCGGCGTGCTGCCGGCCTTGCTCGTCAGCCTGGCCATGTTCGCGCTCATCGCCGCCGTTACCGTGCGCCTGGAAAAGCGCCGTCACGGCCAGCTTGAAGAAGGCGTGCACAGCGAACACCAGGGCCTGCGCCGTTTCCTGCGCGGCCCGTGGCCATTGGTATGGGGCGCGATTGGCTTGGCGCTGCTCAACTACGCCACCCTGGCCCTGGCCGGGCGCCCATGGGGCATTACCTCAGCGTTCGCGTTGTGGGGCGCCAAAGTGGCGAGTGGTTTGGGTGTCGACGTCAGCGCCTGGGCGTTCTGGCAGATGCCTGGCAATGCCAAGGCCCTGGCCGCGCCAGTGTGGGAAGACATCACCAGCGTCATGGACATTGGCATCGTCCTCGGCGCGCTGCTGGCCGCCGGCCTGGCCGGGCGTTTCGCCCCCAGCCTGAAAATCCCGACCCGCTCGCTGATCGCAGCGGTGATCGGCGGCCTGCTGCTCGGCTACGGCTCGCGCCTGGCGTACGGCTGCAACATCGGCGCGTATTTCAGCGGCATCGCCTCCGGCAGCCTGCACGGCTGGGTGTGGCTGGTGGCGGCGTTTATCGGCAACGGCGTGGGCGTGCGCCTGCGGCCGTTTTTCTTTGCGGGGGAACGGCGCCAGGTGGGGTTGAGCGGTTGCTGAGTCAGCTTTGCGAAGAAAGGTCGGGTGCTTGAGCGGCTTCGGCCGCGAGCTTTTCGCGGTCGGCTTTGCTGATGTACTTGTCCTTGCTTTTCGGGGCCAATTTGGCGCTGGCCTTTTTGGCTTTGGCCTTGAAGAGTTGCTGGAGTTTTTTCTGGCGGTTCATGGGGGGGCACCTGGTGTGTAATCGTGCGGATCATACCAGCTTGAAAACCCTGGTCGTTGCGCCCGCCGACAATCGCGTCGGCAGACTCACGCCGGTAGAATTTCCAAGGGTTAAACGGCGGCGTTGCCGCGAGTGTTCGCCACCACTGGGCGATGCTTTACAAACGTCGCCTTTACCCTTTTGGACACCAGCATGTAAGGCACCCACACAAACACGCCGATAAGCACCCGTATCATCTCTTTGGTTGTGTCGTAGTCGAAGATGGGCTCATTGACCAGCACAAACGAGGACACCCAGGCATCAAGCGGAACAAAAACAGCCCATGCAACGAGCGCGGCGATATAGAGTCTGGGGAATAAGTAATGCTTTGTAAAAAAGAGATAAGTCAGGTAAATGGAGAAGGACCCCATTATTGAATTGTAGAGGGCTTCCGAAATCAGAAACGGCGCCCAAAGCGCGTTATATAGATGCGTACCCGGCGTTGTCAGCGCAGTGAAGGAGCCATCCGTGAATATCGGGTAATACACCGCAATGACGCTATAGGAGAAGCGGGCAACCGTTAACACCAAGCCTATTCCAATCAATATGAGCCAGCCTCGCAGTCCTCTTGGATGCTTGCTTTCTTGCATGTTTCGCTCCGTAAATAACCTACATAATGAATCAACAGTGACGCGCATGCTTGCTCGATATCGCCCCCGAGTTTGACGCCAGGTCAATTCACATAGGACTTCGCCAAAAACTCAGTCATCAACTGCACCACCTGCTGCTGAATGATTGACCGCGCCCGAGCCCCCTCACCGTCCCGACAAATCATCCCGTCTCCCGGCGAATCCTCTTCAATCAGCGCCATGCCCCCCGGCTTGCAGATCGCCATAAAACTGAAGTGGGTCGCATCGCCAATCTCCACATACCGCGTCGTCGCTTTCGGCATGCGCCTCACCATATCGGCAGACTCCAGTTCCGGCGCCATGTCCTCCGTCGGCACACCGCCCGCAATCACCAACACCGGCACCGACAGCGCCGCCAGGCTGGCATCGGTAAAACCGCGCGACAGGCCCAGGTCCAGCGACACAACGGCTGTTACCCGCGGATCGCTCAAATCCGCCGCCAGTTGCGCCTTACCGGCGGGCGTGGCGGCGGGGTTCATCTGTTTATAGCCAATGCAACCGCCCAACTTCGGGTGCACGCCGCAGTCCCGGGCAAACAAATCGGGATCAAACCGCGCACCGGCGATTTCCATCACTGTCCAGCCGCCGATGGAATGGCCCACTGCCGCAATCCGCCCCTTCGCCACCGCGCCAAATGGCTGGGGCCGCGCAAGCACCGCATCGATGGCGCGGCTCAGGTCCTTGGGCCGTTGCCACAACTGCGCGGCAGCGGCGGGGCTGCGGTCCTTGCTGGTGGTGCCCGGATGGTTGACCGCCGCCACGATATAACCCCGGCGGGCCAACGCACTGGCCAGCCACACCTGGTTGCCCCAATTGCCGCCATAGCCGTGGGACAGCACCACCAGCGGATGCTCGCCCCCAGCCGGCGCCGCACCGGGCACGGCGAGAGCGCCGATGAACACCGCGTTATCGGCAATCAGCTCAGGTGTGGCAGTCGTGACGGCGGGGTACCAGACAGCCATTTGCAGCGCACGCTGGTTGTGCGGGTCGGGCAGGGTGACGGTTTGGAAGCCGATGGCAGGTTCATTCGCAAAGCAAGGCAGTGCCAGGCAAAGCAGTAGCAGCGCACAGAAAGCCGTTTTCATTGTGTCTATCGTCCATGATGAGTTCGAAACCGCAGCCGTATCAGGGTAATGCGTAACCTTCGTAATCCAGCGCGATCGTATCGTTTTTCGGGTAACTCACATACACCACTACGGCATCACTGTTGTCGACCAGCGCGTAGGGCCATTTACCGTTGGCCTTGCGCATATCCTCATAAAACGGCAGGAAAAAATCCTTGGTCTGACCACGCGGGTCGTAGGGCGCCTGCACCTGGAAAATCGGATAGTGCCCGCCGTTGCAGAGCTGGATGCGTTCAAGCTGGAAGTGGTTTTTTTCCAGCAGCGTGCGGGTGGGGTGCTGCCAGGTGGCAAGGTCGACGTCATGGCAGTCCTTGGCCGTGTCGCTGTAGAGCGTGGTGTTTTCCAACGCGGGCAACGCGTAGGCCAAGGTCGGCAGCGACAACAGCATTAAGGCGAAAAGGCGCGGCATGGCGGCGGTCCGGGAGGAGGGGAGCCGGATTGTAAATCTATTTTCCGGTCCCGGGACCTATTGTTCTTTTGTGGAGAGCGGCATCCGTCTTAGGCATGCGTCAACCCGGTCAAGGTATCCGCAATTGTCTTGGTGCGCTGCGCCGTGCCCTCCGTTGCGTGGCTGGACGCCTCCAGCGCATCGAGCATTTCGCGCAGCGCGCCCACGCCCGTGGACTGGTCTTCGATTTGCTGGGCCACCCGCTGGATCTCGCCCGACAGCACGTCGATGTCCACGCCAATTTCCGCCGCGTTCTTGCGCGTGATCTCCGCCAGCTTGCGCACCTCATCCGCCACCACCGCAAAGCCGCGCCCCAGGTCGCCGGCACGCGCGGCTTCAATGGCCGCATTGAGCGCCAGCAAATTGGTCTGCCCGGCGATCTGCTGGATCACCTGCACAATCGACTGGATACGCAAACTCGAACCGGCCAGCGTCCGCGCGCCCTCCACCGCATCCCCCGCCTGGCTGGACAGCGCCTCAACCGTGGCCCCGGCCTGGGCCGACACACTGTTTTGCCGGTCGATGGTGCCCACCAGCTCATCCATTGAGGCGTGCAACTCGCCGGAGTAATGCTTGAGCTGCGCAGCAATGTCTTCCTGCTGACGCTCGGCCTGGGCCAACACCACGCCCAAGTCCGCCAGGCCCTCGAACACCGGCAGGATATTGCTGTCCAGCCCACGGGTATTCAGGGTGTTGGAGAAGTCATTGTTCTTGAACGCGGTAATCTGCTTGACCACCACATGGTTCAACCCAGCCAGCTTCTTCACCTGGCGGCGTAGGAAAAACGCCTTGAACTCGCCGTAATGGGCGATGAAATTGTCCACGTACTCATCACTGAAACTCGAGCCCTTGGCCACCCTGAAGAAGAAAATCGCCGTCAGCGTCTGGTTCAGGTTCAACCCCAGAATCTCCCCGAAGGTCGAAAAACCCGCCAACGGCACATCGCCAAACGTGCCGGCCATGCTGCCCAACTCGGCGCCATTGTTCAGCCGGCGTAAGATGCAGTCATTCAAAATACCCGCCAGTGGCTGGCCACCCTTGCCGCGCAGAAACTGCTCATAATCCAAACGCGTCGCCTCGCGCAACGGCGTACGCCGCACCATCACCAACTCCTCGCCCGGCGCCACGTCACAAAACAACTGCACAATCTGCTGCTCATAGTCGATGCGCGCGATGGACCGCACAAACAACTCACTGCCCACCCGGATCGCAAACGAGTAATCCGCCAGCTTCGACTCCAACGCCTGGGGCGCGCAACTGAACGCATCACACAGCGCCTGCACCATGCTTTTGATATTGCCCTTGCTGTCGATCACCTGGTCAATGGTGCGGTCCTCCACCGAAGCCGTCAGCACGCTGAAGGTCAAATCCGCCGGTTTAAAGTTCTGGCTTTTGAACACCCCAAATCGCACATGCGCCGCCGTCTTCAGAAACACAATCTGCGCGTGGTTCTGATAACTGCGCTGGCCATCGTGAATCAACGTCTTCTGAAAATCCGACTTACCCCCGGCCGATCCCCCTACAAACAAACACGGAAAACGCCCCGACTCATACAGCGCCTCCATAAAAAACGACTCCGACGCCGACAACCCGTCGAATACCACATAGGCCAACGTATCGCGATGATCAATGGGCGTACGCACCTGCACCCGCTTGATATGCCCCACCAACCTGGCAATCCGCTCGTGCATCCCCAAGCGCTTGCCGCCACCACGAATGTCCTCGCATTCAAGCGGCACCATCACCACCTCGGCCGAGGCAATCACACTGTCGTCGAACAGCTGCAACACGATCCGGTCCCAGCGCTCGCCCGTGGCGCAATACAACGCATTCGGCGCATTGCACAGCTCGCCGGAGGTGGTGCAGAGGCTGATGGTGGCTTGCGGGAAGCGGCGTTTGAGCTTCGTGGCGACCTGATCAATGTCCAGATGCGGCGAAATAAAACCGGTGATCAGCGTGGGGGTGATGTGCAGGGCAGTGAGAGCGGCGTCCAGGTCGCTGGAAGTGCTGGTGAGCGTGGCGGTGCCTTGACGATCGGCCCGGACTTTTTTTAGCAAGGAGAGTGGGTTCATTGAGTGGACTCGATCGGGTGGGGATGCGGGGGTAGGCGCATGGTTAGTAGGGTTATCGGCAGGGGAGGTGGGGACTGGAGGGTGGGGGGTGTGGCGGATGGACGCGGGTGGGCTTGAAACCAGGTGTCACGTCAAGCGCGCGCGAATGCAAAATCTGTAGTAGCTTTGCGCCATCTAAACAGGGGCAGGTTAAAAACATGGATGCAACGGATGCTGTAACCCGGAAAGCTGGCATTGCTGTAGATGTGAAGTCGGCCATTATCAAAGCCAAACCAGGCATCCAGAAGTACTTGGCTCTGATGGATAACCTGAGCAAGGTGGACGTATCGACGGATGCAGAATTCCAACGATCGTTTAACGGGTTCTATCGCATTCAGCGGCGGCAATTAACTTGGTATGCCACCTACTACACACTTATGCAGCAGCTAAAAGGCTCGACCCCCACCTTTGGTGAAATTTTGGATCGTATATACAAAAGTACTGGTCGTTATGAGCCCTCTTTCTCCAGTAAGTTTGTAGCCACCTTAAATCCTGACCAACCGGTGTGGGACAAACATGTCCTTTCCAACATCAATCAGAAGGCGCCTGGCTATGCCTCTCTGACCAAGATCCATGACGCCAAGCTGCGCTACTCGGATATTGAAAATTGGTATCAGAGTTTTTTGCCGTCTGATGAAGGCAAAAGTTGGATTCAGCAGTTCGACGAGCTGGTGCCCCAATACAACAAGATAACGGCGCTCAAGAAAGTGGATTTCATTCTTTGGCAGATGCGCGGTTAAGAAAGATGGCTGTTTGTAGTCTAAAGTATTTTAGCTATAGGAAGCTTTGCATGATAATTCTCTGAGCTGATTTAATTTGTTTGGTTATTTGCTGAAAAGGAACGCTGCATGAATATGGTTTCCTATTGGAAGGATTTCGAAGAAGTCCATACCGATGAGGGGTTGGTTCTCATCGTTGGTTGGTATGATCACAAAAATAAAAATAATGGTGGAAGTAAAGCGTTAGGTGTTCACTGGGGGGATTATCCACAATCCAGAGGGGTGTTGAGTCCTTGTGTAATTCCGGTGTCTACTCGTAGTGCTATTTTATCCGGGTTGTTACATCAGGCTGTCTCTAAATCGGACTTGGAGCAAGTAGAGTCAATTAAAAAAGCAATTGAATTCTTCGTGTGAGTGTATCAGGTCAGCAGTTAACTATTAGACATAAGGAAGCCATTAATGAAACGGATTGAGCGAGACTTCGTTACGCTGTTCAACTACCTCTGGTACAAGGATTTTCCCGTTACTGAAGTCGCGGGTCTGGTAAACAGGGCGAACTGGACGATCCATATGGGCCTGGTAATTCGACAGTGTGCCGGCTTGCTGGGCGCCCGCGTGTTGTTTGAATCGGGCGGGCGTACCGACGCGGTGGTGCAGTACTCGGAAAAGGACATTTTGACTTTCGTGGAATGGGAGTGGAAGCGTGCCCACACGGACATCAATGAAATTCAAAAACTGCGTAGTAAAGCCAGCCAGGCGGCGTTTCAGACGTTTATCGGCTACAGCCGTATAGAAGACATTCAAAAGGCACTGGATCAAACGCTGGAGACCTGGACTGACGCTAAAAGCCCGTTGATTTATTTTCTTATCACTTACAACGTGGTTAAAGGCAGTCGCCACTTCGATCAGCTTGTGACCTACCAGTTTACGAAAAACCGTTATAAGAAAATACGCAGCCAACCTGCGTTGCCCTGGATGGTTAATCGCAAGAAATTCATGGAGGCTGAAGAAAACACATAGCGCGTAAAAAGCTCGTAATTATTGCCGATGAGCGTTGTGCTGGTTTTTTCGGCGACGCCGAGCAATCTGGTTCATGACCGCATAGGGTCTCACCACGGCAATGCTTCAACCTCGTCGTATTTATACGCTCAACTTGAGCGTAAATAAGGGCGGGCGCTGGCCATCGTTGTAGGAATCGTCGGGTCTTTGCATCGTTTTGAGACGACCCGACGACTTATCGTGATTGACGCGTCTAGCTAATGGCCGCCTCGCGTGTCATCAATTTATCCACCAACAAAACCCCCAACTCACTCAACTGATGAATCGCCAGCGCCACATCCCGTTGCTTCCCCGTCAGATCGTCCGACAGGTCCAGCAATAGCGCAGTCACCGAAGAAAACGTTTCATAGCTATTGGCGAGCAACATTTCACTGCTGGCATCGTCCGCCACACTGAACAGCGTTGTCGGGGGCGGTAGAGGAGGGGCTGGCGGGTCACCGCCGGGGTTCAGGTGATAATCAATCGCCCGATGCGCCGCCTGATCAAGCTTCAGGTCCGGACCGTTTGGAGGGTTTGGCGTGACTTTGAACATATGTAATTCCTGGCTAGGGCCGACACCCCATCGCTACTAAACGAGGGGTGGCAGCTGTACGCAGGTTAGTAGACCGGGGAATTACACAAAGCCGGCGCACCCGAAGGCGCCCTACGCACAGCCACCATCAGGCACAGACAGAAACGTCTGATGGATGAAGCTCATGCACCAAGTGTAATTGACCCTCGGGCTACTAAACCCGATCACTGAATTGTCAGCGACCGAGCTACCTTAGAGACGCCTATCCAAGCGCACAAGCCAGCGGATTCTGACGCAACTGTAGGCAATGGAGCAAGGCGCCAAGGCGTCCGTAGGACTTGTACTCGTTCCGCCACACGATCCTGTTTTTTACTTGATCCGGCTTGGTATTGCCCAACATCACCCCATAACTATCCCTGTCTCCATCAACCGCAAGGACAGACCATGACCAACCCAACCGAAACCGCCATCCTCGCCGGCGGTTGCTTCTGGGGCATGCAAGACCTGTTGCGACGCTACCCCGGCGTGCTGCGCACTCGCGTCGGCTACACCGGTGGCGACGTGCCGAACGCCACCTACCGCAACCACGGCAACCATGCCGAAGCGATTGAGATCGTGTTTGACCCTGCGGTGATCAGCTACCGGCAGATTCTGGAGTTCTTTTTCCAGATCCATGACCCGAGCACGCCTAACCGGCAGGGCAATGATCTTGGGCCGAGCTATCGTTCGGCGATTTACTACCTGAGCGAAGAGCAAAGGGATATTGCCGAAGATACCGCGGCTGACGTGGACGCCTCCAAGCTGTGGCCGGGGCCTGTGGTCACGCAAATCGAGCCCGCCAGTGCGTTCTGGGAGGCGGAGCCGGAGCATCAGGATTATCTGGAGCGGATACCGAACGGGTATACCTGCCACTTCATCCGGCCGAACTGGAAGTTGCCCAAACGGGCTTGAACCGCAATTGCACCGGGAACATACGGGCCAGCCTCAGCCCTCACAACTCTGCTTGTTGATTTCGAACTGTCCCACCTCTTTTACGTTTTTGCTGCCAAAAATGTAAATGAGGGTGCCGCCTTGGGACAGTATCGATTGATCGCTGCGCAGTTGCGCGGCGCAAGTAGCCTGGGTGATGTTTGATTTCATCACGTCCAAGTCAATGTCATCGGGATGGGTGTCGTAACGGGTCAAGGTGTAATAGAACTTGAGTGCGTGACTGTTGGCCGCTTGCGCCCGAACGAAGGTTATATCTTCGTCGATTTTTCGATTCTGGGGCGTTGTTCGCGCGGTCACGATGATGAGGTCGCTGAGAAAGGTGGTTTTGCTCGGCTGCGGTGTTTCCTGAAAAGCCTGTATGACCAGAACCCCCACCAGGCTCAAAAACAGCAACCCCCACGCCGAATACGCGAGCGTCTTCCTGGTTTTTTCGCTGGGCATGGATGTCATTCCTTTGAGGTTGTTCAAGGCGGGCATTCTACGGCAACCCGCCTTGTTCGACAGCCTTGCGGATCTGCGTTTGTGCGCACGGCTGCGACGCTGGGGGCATCAGATCAAAGATGCAGCGCCGGTCTGGTCCGGGCACTGCCATGTGCAGAAGGGACCCGAACACGCAGCGCAATCAGCAACGCGGCCAGCAGCATCAGCACGGCCGCCGCTACGAATACGCCTGCGCTGCCACCGAGGCTGAACATCGCACCGCCAGCGGCGGCGCCGCTTGCGATGGCCGACTGCACAGAGGCCACCACCATGCCCCCGGCGCTTTCCGCCTGATCAGGTACCGCGCTGGCGACCCAGTTCGACCACGCCACCGGCACGCCTCCAAAGGCCAGGCCCCAGATCGCCAGCAGCACCGCCTGCCCCGGCACCGAGGCCGGCAACAGCACCAACGCCAGTGCTGCAACGCCGACCAGTGCGGGCATCAACACCAGCGTGGCCAGCGGGCGACGCTCCAGCAGCCACCCGGCCAAAAGCGTGCCGACGAAGTTCGCCACCCCGAACCCCAGCAGCATCAGCGACAGCCCCTGTGGGCCGATGCCGGTCGTGCCTTCGAGGAAGGGCCGAATATAGGTGAACATCGCGAAGTGCCCGCTGTGCACCAGCACACAACCGAACATCCCCATGGCGATGCCCGGGCGCCGCAACACCTCCAGGACGGTGCGCAGGCGTGCCGGCCTGCGCGGCGCAAGGCTTGGCAGCGTGAACGACTGGAAAGCCAGAGTCACTGCACCCACCGCCGCCGCTGCAAAAAACGCGCTGCGCCAGCCATATAACGCGCCCAGGTAGCTGCCCAGCGGCACCGCCACCACCGTCCCGACGGCAATGCCGCTGAAAATGATCGAAAGCGCTCGCGGCAACAACGCACCCGGTACCAAACGCATCGCCACCGCTGCCGCCATGCTCCAGAAGCCACCAAGGGCAATGCCCAGCAGGATACGCATCACCAAGAGCACCGCGAGGCTGGAGGAAATGGCGACCAACAGATTGGATACGATCATCAATGTGGAAAACCCCAGCAGCACCCAGCGACGGTCGATACTGCGGGTCAGGCCTGGCACCAACAGCCCGGCGAACAGCGCCACCACGGCGGTCACCGTTACCGCCTGGCCAGCCAGCGCTTCGGACACCCCCAGATCGGTCGCCATCGGCGTCAACAGGCTGGCCGGAAGGTACTCAGCGGTCAGCAAGCCGAACACGCCCATTGCCAATGAGAAAACGGCCATCCACGCGGCGGTCGCAGGTTCTACCTCCGTCCCGGCGCCGAGGCGGCTGTCGGGTACGGCGTTACAGATACAGTCAGTCATTGCACGGATCTCCCAATCTTCATTGCGATCCGCAGTCTAGGCGTGCGAAACCGGATGATCTATGATCAAGAACCCCGAATTTTTGACTGAAACACCGGACCAATGCCTGCAGATCAGTTTGCTCTCTCCTCGAATCTCATCAACGAGCTGTTGCGCGGCATGCGCCTGCGTGGCGTCGAGTACCGGCGTATCCAAGCCGGGCCAGTCTCCGGCTTGGGCTTCGCTGCCAAACCTGGGCATGCCTGGTTCCACTTCCTGGCGGTCGGCAATGCGCTGCTGCGCATGGACGACGGCACCACGTATGCGCTGTCTGCCGGCAACGCTGTGTTCATCTCCCATGGCGCGGCCCATCAACTGTTGTCCGATGCGGATGTGCCTGTTCAGGACATCGACCGTTTGGACGGTGCCCCGCTCGGTGATGCCGTCTGCGCGGTGGAGACCGGAACCGACGCCAGCCCCACGCCGGCCACCCTTTTGTTCAGTGGCTGCATGGAGTTTGAACTGGGCAGTATCCACGGCCTTGGCAGGCTGATGCCGGGCCTGATGCTGATTGATGCCGGTGGCCAGCGCTACCCTGGCCTGATGCCCATCCTGACCACCATGGAGCGCGAGGTCAGCGCCGCACGGGTCGGCTTCGCCGGCATCCTCGCGCGGTTGGCCGACGTGGTGGCCGCCATGGTCGTTCGCGGTTGGGTGGAGTGCGCCTGCGCAAATGCCTCTGGCCTGGTCGCCGCATTGCGCGATCCACGGTTGGCGGGTGCGCTGCTGGCGCTGCATCAACAACCGGGGCACGACTGGACCGTCGCGCAGTTGGCGGCGCAATGCAACACCTCCCGCTCGGTCTTCGCCGACCGTTTCCAGATGACGATTGGCATGGCCCCACTGCGCTACGTCACCGAATTGCGGATGCGGCTTGCGAGCCAGTGGCTGACGCTCGAAAGGCTGCCGATTGAAGAAGTGGCGCTGCGCTTGGGCTACACCTCTCAGGCCGCTTTCAGCCGCGCATTCAAGCGCATCACGGGCACAACGCCTGGGTTAAGTCGCCAGTCGAGGCAGCTCATTGTTCCCGTGACGAATTGACTGGCGCCCCGGTACTGATTTGATGCACCGCGGTCAACCGCGTACATGTCTTGCAACTTGATCGCCTGCCCGGCCGTCACGGGAGCAAGCGCCCTCGCCACGGGCTCAACCTGGTACTTGAGGTGTGTAGATACCTATGAGGAAGCCGAGCGCAAGTAATGGATGAGCCAAATGGGCGGTATTGAACGGTCGGGGTTGGCCGCTTTCGGCCAATAGCTGACACTCCGTTTGTCTACAAAGCCAGGAGCGCTTCACTGCGTAGCCGATGAAACGACTACTTTTTAAAAACTGCTAATCTTTCACTTCCGCTGATTAAAAGATCGCTTAAAACTCTGACTGATTGACATACTAAATATGGCTCGGTCAACTGTGAAATCTAATGTGTCGGATACGGCGATTAGTGACCTTAATTCTTCAGGGAAGTCTTCGATGCTAGCGTATACCGTTGGAATCAAATATCGAAAGTAGTCTCCAATTTCCGCGTCTCCCTCATAACCAATCGGATTGTCTTCGCTGGACACGTAATCTTCTAGCGCGTGATAAACATAGAAGCCTTTTATTGATGGAAGTGAATACTCTGTGAGCTCTTGATAAAAGTTCGAACTCTCTAAGACTATGCGTTCCATTTCGTCGCGCGACGAGGGTTTGAGGTGCCTGCGAAACCTATATATATCTAAAAGAGTTCGACCTTCCTTGTTTTTTGGATAACTTTGAAACTCGCGCGACTCTTCCCACATGAACTCATTTATACTGTCGAGTTTATCCTCTAGCTCTGGAATAGCCAGCAAGCTCGAAGGGATAGGGCCGAAACAGTTATTCACCATTACAGCTATACGCCCATGTCGATCCATGGCGAACCACGTGAAGATAGTCCCAAAACTTGGCTGCCAATCTTTATCTAACGGCATTACTTCACCTCTGGTAAAGCGTGTATATCGCCTGAGATTATTATCGCCAGTGCTGGATTGGCCCTGCTACAGGAACTTTACTGATCCAGGATCCTACCCTGTGAACTATTACCAGCGCTAGATATTTACTGACGGGATGGGGCAGTGGCATAGGCCTCTGGGTCAATTCGACGTCAGTTTCAACAGGCTCGTGCCTAACGTCCACTTTTTCCTGCTTTTGCACGGTATGATCAACGTCAGCTTGCGGCCAGGAGCTGCCACTCGGCTGAATCCTTTCGTTTGATTAACGGATGGGGTTTATCCCGTCCCCCGACAAGTGAAGCGAACGCTTGCATCGTAGGCTCGGCTCTAGGAGTACACGGTACCGGGAGGGATTTTTATACCGCACAGTGCTCGGTAGCAAACACCATTTCCATATACCAAGCATTTATCGTGGGCTTGGGTTTTAAGCATTAATGCCCGTAATCGTTGGACAATCCGAACGGCTCGACTTCTGAATAACAGCGGTCTGATTGGCCGCTTTTCTTGCCTTGGATGTTGGATTTCACCGAGATACTCCTGCCAACTTTTTGGTTGCTGACAGAGCTGTGTTTCGAGATCGTTCAAAATTGCCAATACGTCAGCTAGATCGTCATTTCTCAAGCGGAACATTACATTCATTGATTCAATGCCTATCCCTGCATCTCTTTGTGCATATCGTTCAAAAGCAGGTGCTATAAGGGAAAAATATCCAAACGTATGAAAGCAGTCAGATCTGAAAACAATTCGGTCTTCTGGATCTAGCGGCCACAAATGCTCTGTTTTTTTCGAGGTATATAAGCCGATTATATGATGCATGGTGACTGTACCAGACTGCTGACATAATTATGGATGAAGGCAAGCTCACACACCTACGAGGGCTCAGCGTAGCAGGTTCGTGCCAGCCATTGGCCACTTCTTCTGACCATTTTCTGGCGGCTGTCACCGGCAAGAAGCGGACGCTCATGATCCGGTCGCAAAACTGCCTTTCGTAGCGCGTGCTCTGAGCACCGATGCGTTCGCCGGGCCACCTGCGGAGCCTGAATATATACCGCCTGATAAGTTAGCGAGGAATCGACCATCATTGCTGCACGGGCGAGATAGCCTTCTTGCCAACCCACCGCTGGAATCTAACAATGTGCAAACCGCTCACTTACGCCAGCGAAACCGACCCCCACTCAATTGTCAGGCCGCATGAACGACATATCCAAAAATTTCAAAGTTCGATTCGTCGCATCTCTGCGAAAGATTCCTGCAGATCTCGACCTTCATCTTGATGAGTTCGTTTTGTTTGATCCAGAGTTCCTTCCCGACCGACTCGTAAGAGAAGATTCAAGCCTTCTGGCAGCACAGGGGCTGCCGCGTGATGCCGCGCCGTTTCTTTCGTTCTATGCCTACTTACAGGCCGAAATTGAGTCACGAGTACAAAATTTCGGCTTACCCGAATCTTATTTTCCTATCGGTCACAATGGATCTGGCGACGTTGTTGCCATTGATATGGACAGCCGACATGTCATCTACTTCAACCACGACCGTTACAACGAGAGAGTTTTCATAAATTCTTCTCTTCCGCAATTTGCTGAGAGTCTTTGTATCTACCAAGAGCACCTCACCAAGGAGGCCATGGATAACTGTCTCGACGCAATTGCAACCATCGACTCACGAGCGGTCGATCTTGGGTCTATGTGGCCAGCCGAGGTGGGCTCGGAGCTGGCAGATGAATCCTAACGATGAATCGCCCCTAGTTTCATAGACGCCTTCAAGCTTCAAGGAAGGGCTACTAACCTTGCGTAACTGTCCGCTTTTGGCCGATTATTGCCGCTCGTGACGGGCAGCTATCGGCCAGGAGCAGTCATTCGAAGCCATGTTCAGACCACTTTGCACGTCAACCATGCTCCCCAGAAAAGACTGCTGAAGAAACGGGTAGCGTCTCCAAATCCGGCGTCATGCAAGAGTTTTTGAACCGCCGCCTCGGAATCTGGAGGATCAGCACCTTGAAGGATTTTCCCAAGCTTGACCTTCACTTCATCCGCGCTGGCTCCATGCTGCCGCCACCGCTGCCCCCAAGCCGCAAGCAGTAACGGCTGACTGGCATATGCATATTGATTCCCCGCGACAATCAGCGGTGCACCCGGTTTTAGATGAGCCCGAATGGATCGTAAAATTTGTCGCTTGGTTTCATCTCCATCGAGATGATGGAGTACACCGATCAAGGTCGCTGCGTCATATGACTCGTCTGCTGCCAAGTCTTCAACTTGCCCAAGATGCATGGTTGTTCTTTCAAGCAGTTTGTTTGCCTCTAATTGCTGCTTCGCAGCCTCCAACATCGGTTCGGATGGATCAACCGCCGTGAAACGCCAACCTGGCTCAAGCTTGGCCATAGCAACAATCTCCTGCGCCGTACCGCCAGCGCCCACTACGAGTATTTTTGCCGAACTTATGGTGCCCAGGCTTGCCGCCAGCATGCACGCAGCCAAGTCTTGGCAGGCGTCATATCCAGCTAGCGCAATACGGCTCTGTCGTCCGTACTCATTGGCTCGTGAGGTATCAAATTTTTCAGCTGAGTTGAGAGCGGATGATTTCAAGGCAGTTCTCCATGGCCTGAAATCAAGCTACGCCAGACACAGCAATAATAAAAATTCATTAATTTTATGTAGCGCATTCCTGCAAGGAATGTACGGGGCAAAATTGCTGTTTGCCTGCTTTTAAATAGTCGTTATAGATGGCAGGTCCGGCTTGAAGAAATCGATGAAAGCGCGCAAGGGCGCCGGCATGTATGCCCGGTTGGGGTAGTAGAGGTAAAACCCGCCAAACGGCCTGCACCACGCCTCGAGCATCCGCACCAGTTCACCACTTTGCAGGTAGGGTGCCACGAAGCTCTCGGGGACGAATGCCAGCCCTGCTCCTTGCAACGCCGCCGCCAGCAACATGTCGGTGTCGTTCGCCGTCATCACGCTGATCACATCGACATCGACCGCCCCTCCAGGTCCGGCGAAACGCCAGCGATACAAGGCGCCCGTGTCGCTCCAGCGGTACGTCAGGCAGGCGTGGCCGCGCAGGTCCTCCGGCGTCGCGGGCATTGCCCGCGTGGCGAGATACGCCGGCGCGCCAACGACGGCCATGCGCAGGTCTGGCGTCATCCGGATTGCACCATATCCTGGTGGACCAGGTCGCCGGAGCGGATTCCCGCATCGAATCCCCGCGCGATCACGTCCGTGATGCTGTCATCGATGACGAGTTCGACCCGTACATCCGGATAGGCCAGAAAGAACGCCGCCAGGCGCGGGATAATCAGCAAGTGAGCCGCAATCCGCGAAAGAAAGGGGACCGAACGAAAGAAAGGGGACGGGTTTATTTACCCGCGACCTGGACGCCTGCTGTGATCAGCGATGTGCAGTCCACACGGCCTTGCGAACTTGCATGCTTGTTCATGCTTCGTCCACCAACGCGAGGGTGTCTGCGCCGGCGATGATGCGCATCGCAGACGTCGGATCGGTCACGGCGCGCTATACAGCTTCAGCCACGGCCAGTATTTCGGTTGTTACGGTAGATTGAGCCCATTGCGCAAAGATCCGCTGCGCTAGCTCGTCGTAAGCTGCGGGAATACTGCCTTGCATGCACGACTGCGCACCTTTACTGAAGTTGGTGCCGGGCGCACGGCCTGGCAGCGCCCTATACGGGGATTGCGCCGAGTTGCTATTCGCGGGAAGGAATCACTTTATAAAAGCCAGATAGACAATTATGCGGTCGCCCACCGTGGGTGCTCCTGACGGTCGGCAGTTTGGCAACCTCAGTGCATTTCCATCATTGCCAACGTCAATTGAGACTTCGATCCTTGATGAATGGATGCCGCGTAATTTTCTTGGAACGCTCGTGAGCGCCTGGAGCCTAAGCGTTAACACTCCAGAGGGCTAAACCATGTCTGAAGCCACCCGCTATTTTGCGATTGCTGTCGCTGTCTTTATTTTGCTTGTCGATCTCTGGGCCATCGTCAGCGTCTTGCGCAGCCATAAAACAGCCGGGATAAAAGCAGCTTTGGGAGCTTGCCGGGCCACGGGGGATCAAGGAGGGGCCATCTTCCCCTGAGCACAGTAAAGGCTAACCCTTTCCTCTCCCGATCACGGCTTCACCGTTAAAACGAAGTGAAGCTCCACCCCTGCGCTTTATGCGCATTCTGCTCAAAGGTGGGTAGAAAAATGTCAGAGCCTTCGTCCTCATTTGGGGCACCTTTTCGCGCTTGGTTCGTATACATCTCTCGTGCCGGGTGGGGAGGATTATCCTTCTGGGTAGCGTTATTGCTTGTAGCTGTTTCATTAATGATCAGCGGCTATGGCGCTTTTTCCGGTGCCAACAAAGCGAACCTTTATTTTGCTTTTCTAGGAGGCGTTTGCGGCTTTGGCGCGACGTCACTGGGAGCCATCGCGGCAATAGCGCTACGTGATATCGCTGCCCGCACACAGGACATCATGCTCGGCTTTGCTGCCGGCATGATGCTGGCCGCCAGTTCCTTCTCACTCATTCTCCCTGGTATTGAGGCGGCTCAGGCGGTGTGCGGTAACCAGCTACTCGCAGCCTGCGTTGTGGTTTCAGGATTGGGGTTGGGTGTGGCACTGATGGTTGGCCTGGATCGATTCGTTCCTCACGAACACGAAAAAAGCGGTCGCCGTGGGCCTGAAGCGAAGCGGATCAACCGTGTCTGGTTGTTCGTCCTGGCTATCACTCTCCATAACCTGCCGGAAGGTATGGCGATAGGGGTGAGCTTCGCTAACGGCGATATGAAGGTGGGCCTGCCTCTGACAACTGCAATTGCCATCCAGGACATTCCGGAAGGGTTAGCAGTGGCCTTGGCATTACGCGTGACAGGCATTTCTGCACTTCGAGCAGCGCTGATTGCGGTTGGCTCGGGGCTGATGGAACCCCTGGGGGCAATTGTCGGCCTGGGGATTTCCAGTAGCTTTGCTTTGGGGTATCCCATTGCTCTGGGCCTGGCAGCCGGGGCCATGATTTTTGTAGTGTCCCATGAGGTCATTCCCGAGACACATAGGAATGGTCATGAGACACCCGCGACCTTGGGGTTGATGCTAGGTTTTGGAGTCATGATGTTCCTGGATACAGCCCTGGGGTAGTTGCGAACCTTCTATCCGTCACCCTGAAAATTTTCGGAACACCTCTTGAATTGACTGGGTCAGTTTTCATGCACGGCAAGTGTTGCTTGCATGCCAAACCCACACGGACGCCCCGACGCGGCGACGTCAGACTGACCAGAAGGAAGTTTCGAAATGGCTAGAAAAACAGTCGAAGATTTGTTTATCCACGAACTCTCTGATGTTTACAGTGCGGAAAAGCAAATCACCAAAGCCTTGCCGCGCCTGGCGAAAGCGGCAAGCAACCCATTGCTGTCGGATGCCTTTACCTCACACCTGGAGGAAACTCAGGGGCAGATTGAGCGCATCGATCAACTGGTGGAAATGACCGGGATAAAATTGAAACGCAT
Organism: Pseudomonas lactucae; assembly: GCF_016937615.1. GTDB lineage: Bacteria > Pseudomonadota > Gammaproteobacteria > Pseudomonadales > Pseudomonadaceae > Aquipseudomonas > Aquipseudomonas lactucae. The sequence goes on from NZ_JAFHKI010000027.1 coordinate 69,868, forward strand.
GAAATGCGTGGCAATGGAGGGGTTGGTTGAAGAGTCGAAAGAGCTGTTGGAGGAGATCGAGAAAGGCGCCGTCCTGGATGCCGCTTTGATTGGCGCGGCGCAGAAGGTGGAGCATTACGAGATAGCGGCCTATGGCACCCTGATAGCGATGGCCAAACATCTCAAACTTGATGACGCTGCAGCGCTTTTGGCCGAGACGCTCGCAGAGGAAAAAGGCGCTGATGAAAAGCTGACAAAAATAGCGGAGCAGGGTGGCAATCAGGCTGCAACTTTGGAATCCAAGTGACAGCCGTTATTTGAAATCAAGCGGCGCTGCAATGGCGCCGCTTGTCATTTACAAGTCCGTGCACGAGAGCCAAAAATGCCTGTTCCACACCGTGAAACTACGCCCAGCACTTCCAGCCAGCAAGAGACAATTTCCGCGTTGCTGGCTCAGCTCCTGATGGCCCGTGGGCCAGGTGGGCAGGAAGATGAAGTGCGTGAAATTTGCTTGAAAACCATTACCCCTCACTGCGACGAAACGTGGGTTGATGCTGCAGGTAACGTCATAGGACTAATCAAAGGTCAGCGGGAGGTTATTGAGTCGCGGCGAGCGGTGAGGGTCATGGCGCACATGGATGAAATCGCGATGGTGGTAAAGAGCGTCGATGCAGACGGCACACTGAGAGTTACTGCCCTGGGCGGCGCGAACCCGGTGAACTTTGGGATGTGTCCGGTAGATATTCTGGGTGATAACGAAATTATCCCAGGTGTTTTGTCTTTCGGCTCAATGCATGCGACGCAAAATGCGCCTCAAGGAGCTGATGTTTTATCAGGAGACGTGCATTGGAATGATGTTCATGTGGTTACGCGAACATCACCCTCAGTCTTGAGCACGCAGGGCGTACGTCCTGGTACGCGCGTCGTGCTGAGCCGCCATTGGCGTAAACCGTTTCGAGTACGTGATGCCATCGCGGCGCATTTTCTGGATGACCGTGCATCAATGGCGGCTGTCATCGATTCCGCGCGCCAGCTAAGCCATTGTCGAGATGACCTTGCGTGCGATGTCTATTTTGTATTTACCACCTCGGAAGAAGAATCCAATGCAGGGGCAATGTTCGCATCCACGACGCTCCCTGGCGATACCACTATCGCTGTAGAGGTCGGCCCAGTGATGGACGAGTACGGAACGAGGCTGTCCATCGATCCAATAATAAATACCGGCGATGAAAAGGGTTATTACACGCGCGAGGTCGTGACATCTTTGGCCGCTGCAGCAAAGGCGTGTGGTTATAGCCCTCAATACGCGTTACTGGTCGATTTTGCTTCAGATGCGAGCGCTGTATTAAGCAACGGCTCATCAGCCAAAGCGGGCTGCCTGGCAATACCTACCGAAAACACTCATGGTTATGAACTGATTTTAGACGGTGCAATTCAAGCGTGCTCGGCAACGCTTTGCCAGTACCTTATTGCATTTCAGGGGGGCGGGAATGAATAACCACCCCATCACCAATACCGACAAACGCTGGGTTTTGGTCAACGAGGGCGCACAGCGGGCTTCCAGGTGGGCATTCTCTACCGGCGCGAGATTGCTTCAGGGCTCTGGGAGGTCTAATGAGTGCAGAAAGCCAAACGCAGATTGCCGCTATCTTTGATCAACTTCTGGCACTACGAGAGAGTGTGAATCGCCTTCAACAGACGGAAGCCGAAAGAGTCGATTCACTTCGTGGTCATCAGACGGTGGATGTGGACGGTGCTTTTTTGCTGATCTTCCAGAAGTTGCAAGGCCACATTGGCAGTATGGAGGAGGCACTGGCTACGATTGCCGAGGCCACAGGCGATATTCCGAAGTGCTAGATCGTGCCTGGCATGTGGCGACCCCGATTGCGGGGCCGCCAGAGGGCGTTTAAACATTTTTGCCCTGTACATAGCCTGACCCTAAGTCAGCACCTGTAACAGGTTCGCTCAGTGGATCTGAGGCAGTGCGGATTTTCATGGCTTCCAACACCTCTGCGTCCTCGGGTGGAAGGTTGACGGACGCTGAGCCATCGCCACCATCGACCGCCGGCACGGGGGTTTCAACATATTCCCAGACGCCACCTTCGTTCCAGGGGCCGCGTACGTTTGGTTCGCCCGACATGTTGAAATACTTGTTGGTGAACTCAGGCATGCCCTGAAGTTTGCCCTGTGGAAAATTAGGCTGGATCGAATGAAGCGCTTTTTCGAATGACTGTTGATGTGCGATCTCTCGTGTCATCAGGAAACCAAGCGCTTCTTTAACACCTGGGTCGTCCGTCACGTTGATCAGTCGTTCATAAAGAATTTTTGCGCGTGCTTCCGCTGCAATGTTCGAGCGGAAATCGGCAGTTGGCTCAGTGATCGAGTCGACATAGGCTGAAGTCCAGGGGACGCCTGCGCAATTGACGAGAGGTGCGCCTGCCCCGTAGAGAAGGCTGTGATGTGCGAGTCATTACCTGCGCCGTTCAGCGCGCGGTAGAGTTCACCTTCTTCCTGAACACCTTCCGCGAGCTGACCCTTCGCGCCTCGGTTGAGCATTACGATGATTGAACCCACGATTTCGAGGTGACTCAGTTCCTCGGTGGCGATATCCATCAACAGATCCTTACGACCTGGATCTTCCTCTGCTAACGCTTGGGTGAAGTAGCGTGCTGCCGCCGCAAGTTCGCCATTAGCGCCACCGAACTGCTCAAGCAGCAAATTGGCCAAACCAGGATTTGGCTCGGCTACACGCACGGTGTACTGAAGTCGCTTGTTATGTAAAAACATTCTAAATTCCCTCAGGCTGGTGAGGCGCCTTCGCCTTAATGACGTGAGCGCACGCATAACTTGGGAAACATATGTGAAGCAGAAATTTCGTTTTAAACGCTTCCTTCAAGACGGACGGTAGATATCGGTGGTAGGGCATCTATCAAAAGCGCGCGGCCATACAGGCCGCGCTGCTTGATCATTTTTTCGCTTCAAGGTCTGGATCTTCGGAGCGCGCCAGAAAGGCGACGGTAAGTTCGGGAAGGTGATCGAGAAGCCATTGCGCCATGGCAACTTCCTGAGGAAGGATCTGCTCACACGCTATTTGCGTTTCATGGTCACCAGCCGCTTTGGCGGCAGCAATCAGAACCTGATAGGCGGCAATTTCAACGTTCTCGAAAACGTATCCTGCCATTGCGCCTTTGATGACTTCGTCACTCATTAACGAGCCGCCGACAGCCTGCCCAAACGCCATCAGCCGGCCCGTCATGTCTTTAATGCTGGATGATTTTCCACCGAGTCGGGAAAGGCACTCGTCAATGATCTTCTGTTGACCGAGGGTTTCCTCAATATGCTGATCTATCCGCGCTTTGAGTTCTGGATAATGCTCCAATCTTTTGGATTGAGCCTTGAGCATGTTCTCCGCTTGTTGCTCCATTGCGTGTGCATCGCGCAGCCAATCGAGTAGGTTTTCCTGTGGGGTTGCCATGTTGAGTCCTCATGTAGGGTGTACTGAGGTTGAGACGCTCGTAGATCGAGAGTTCACAGGATTTCTTTGGTGAGCAGATGAAAGGCCAATCTCCTCATGGGCGTAAAAATCCCCGGCATGCCGCTACATAATGGGGGAGAGCAATGCGACGTAGCGAGAGCCGGCTCGCGATGGCATGGACTCAATTTTCCGATTTGTCCCAAATCTTCCTGGCATTGGCAGTGCTGGATCCCTTTTTAAACTTGCTGAAACGTTTCATCAGGTTTATAAAAATGACACAACTCCAAGAAAGGCTGCTGCCATGACCCCGCTCAAACTCTTTGTTGCCTTCAGCGCACTCTGCGCTGCCTCCCACGCCATGGCCTGGGATTACATTCTGCTCGACACCGACAAAGCCGCGCAGAACTGGCAGATCACCAGCCAGCAACTCGGCATAAAAACCGACAAACCCTTCAGCGTTAGCCTGCGCACCTTGCACGGCGGTCGGCAGGAGGGCGTCAGCATCGTCGACATCGATAACGGTACGATGAAACTCTCGGTAGTCCCGACTCGCGGAATGAACGTCTTGCAGGCCTCGGTCGGCAATGTGCGCATGGGCTGGGATTCGCCGGTCAAGGAAGTGGTCAATCCGTCCTTCATCGAACTCAATGGCCGCGGTGGTCTGGGCTGGTTGGAAGGTTTCAATGAGCTGGTCACTCGCTGCGGATACGAATGGGTCGGCCATCCCGGCATCGACAACGGCGAACTGCTGACCCTGCACGGTCGGGCCGCCAACATTCCTGCGAACAAAGTCACCCTGCACATCGATGAAAAACCACCGTACGCCATCACCCTGCGCGGCGAACTGAAAGAGCAGGCGTTCAAGAAGGTCGACTTCTCCGTCGCTACTGAACTGGTCACCGAACCCGGCAGCGTAGTGTTCGCCCTCAACGACACCCTAGCCAACAACGGCGACTATCCAAAGGAATACCAGGCGCTGTATCACAGTAACTTCAGTACCCCGTTCCTGGAGCAGGGCGCTCGTTTCGTCGCGCCAGTGAAACAGGTGTCGCCGTTCAACGAGAAGGCCAAGGAAGATCTGTCCGACTGGCAAACCTACCGCGCTCCGACCAAGGACTACGACGAAACGGTTTACAACGTGGTGCCCTATGCCGATGCCAAGGGCGATACGTTGACCGTGTTGCATAACAAGGCCGGCAGCCTGGGCGTTTCAGTCGGCTTCAATACTCAGACACTGCCCGTGTTTTCCCTGTGGAAAAATACCGATACCCAAGGCCAGGGCTATGTCACGGGGTTGGAGCCGGGGACAAGTTTTTCCTACAACCGCCGTTATCAGCGGCCACTGAACCTGGTACCAACAATTGGACCGAAGGAACACAAGCAGTTCCGCATCAGCTACAGCTTGTTGGCGGATAAGGCGGCTGTGGATAAGGCCTTGAAGCAGGTGAGCGAGATTCAGGGTGGGCGGGAGACTGAGGTGCGGCAGACGCCGTTGGTTGATCTGACCAAGGGATGACACCGGCTAGCGCATTGTCGGCCGATATTGCAGCCCTAGGCCAAATGCGCCTGTCCCAACAACCAACACGCAAACGCCCGAATAGGCGCACCGCTCAGCTCAAGAGGCTCGGGCAACACAAGGCAAAACGTCTTGACGATATTCGTCGCCTGCGGCCATGGCGCAACCAGTCGGCCTTGCGCCAGTTCTGCTTCCACGTACAGGCGCGGTACAAGGGCCACGCCAAGACCGGCCAGTGCGGCTTCGATCAACATCGCGTGCAAATCGTAGCGCGCGCCCATCGCGGCGTTGCTCAGGACCATCCCGGTTTCCTGGGCATAGCGCTGCCACGCATCCGGGTTCTGCCGCCGGTGTAGTCGTGGCAGTGAGTCCAACGCCGTTGCCTGTTTGCCCGAGTTCAGGAGGGCAGGGTGACAAACCGGAATCAGCACTTCGTTCAACAGGCGGTGCGTGTGCATGCCTGTCCAGGCCGGGTGCTCGAAATGGATGGCGGCGTCCAAGCCGCTGCCTGCCAGCACAAACGGTTCCATGCGCTCCGAGAGGTGCACACAGATGTTCGGGTGTTGTTGGCCAAAGTCAGGCAACCGCGGAATCAGCCAGCGCAGGGCAAAGGTGGGGCTGACGGCGATATCCAGGCTGGCGCCGTCGCTGGGTTGGCCCATCAGATACTGGCTGTCCCTGTCGAGCCGGTCGAGCAGTTCGCGTACTTGGGCCGCATAGCGCTCACCGTTGGGCAGGAGCCGCACGCGGTTGCCCACGCGCTCGAACAGCGTGACACCCAAAAAGGCTTCCAGGCGGCCTATCTGCCGACTGATGGCGCCTTCGGTCAAGGCCAGTTCGTTGGCGGCACGGGCGAAACTGCCATGGCGGGCGGCTGTTTCAAAGGCCATCAGGGCCGCGTTACTGGGGAGCTTTCGACGCATGGGCGTTCCTGGTTCGGGTCATAGCATTCAGCTTGATGTTTAGTCACTGAAAGGTGCAGAAAAGTCGTTTTATAGCGGATTAACTTGGCACTAGCATGAGGAAACATCAACAAGTGAAGTGACATGATGATTTACACAGTCGAGTGCAACTACGCTGATCCCGCCAGCGAAGCCGAGTGGAATGCGTTTTACAGCCTGGAAAAACTGCCGGCGCTGATCTCGGTGAGTGGGTTTAAAACCTCACAGCGTTTCGAAGCCTTGAGCGGCGATTGCCCGGCCTACCTGGCCCTCCATTCAGTCGACACGCTGGCCATCTTGCAGAGCGACGAGTACCGCCAAAAAGGAGGGGGCAATTTTTCCCGTTGGCAGTCGCACATCAACGATTGGAGGCGCAACGTCTATGCCGGGCTGGACCGGGCAGTTGCCGTGGGTGCGGACGAAGTCCTGTTGGTCAGTGAGCAAGGCCCTCAAGCGCTGATGGAATTGGGCCTTACGCCCCTAGCGCTGCACGCGGTGGCTTTGGACAAGACCCCGGCACACCGTTGGCTGGCCAAGCTGGATGGCGCTCAGGCCAGGGCCAGCGACCTGCAGGGGCTGAATGTCTATCGCGCAATGACCGTGCAGTTGCTGGCATGAAGCGCGTGTTGCCAGGGGGTGAGGTCGCTGTAGAGGGCCGCTAGATTTTCAACGCCCCGGCCAGCCGCACCATCGCGGTTTCGATTTCATGTGCGGTCAGGGCGGAGTAACCCAGCAGCCAGCCCTGTTGCTTCGGCTCACCCGCGTACAACCGGCTGAGGCCGGACAGTTGCACACCCGCCGTGGCGGCCTGGCGGATGGTGTTTTCTTCGCACCAGCCGGCCTTGAGCACACAGGGAATCTGCAACCCGCCCGGCGGCAACTGGGCGCTGACCACCGTGCTCAAGTGCTTGCCGATGGCCTCGTGCATGATCGACCGGCGTGCGCGATACAGCTTGCGCATGGCGCGCACGTGCGCGTTGTAGTGGCCGTCCTCCATAAAGCGCGCCAGGGTCAGTTGCAGGGTTTGCGGAGTGTGGCCATCCATGATGCTGCGCGCATAGGCAAAGGGCTTGACCAGCTCGGGGGGCAGCACCATGTAGCCCATGCGCAGGCTGGGGTAGAGGGTCTTGCTGAAGGTGCCGATGTAGAGCGTACGCTGGTACTTGTCGAGCCCCTGCACACACGCTGTGGGTGGCCCGTCGTAATGGAACTCGCTGTCGTAGTCGTCCTCGATGATCCACTTGCCTTTTTGCGCCGCCCAATTGATCAATTCAAGACGCCGTTCCAGCGGCAGGGTCACGCCGGTGGGGTATTGGTGCGAGGGCGTGACATACACGCAAGGGGCGCCGCTGCGGTCGGCGTGCAACAGGTCGGTGCGGATGCCGTGTTCATCGACGTCGATCGGCAGCACCTGGGTTTCGGCGATTTCGAAGGCTTTGCGGGCGCCGTAATAACCCGGGTTTTCCAGCAGAATCGGTTTGCCGGCGTCGACCAGCAACTGCGCGCACAGGTACAGCGCCTGGCGTGTACTGCTCAACACCAGCACCTGGTCGGGCGTGCAGGTGGCGCCGCGTTCCAGGTTCAGGTAGGTGGCAATCGCCTTGCGCAGGGGTTCGGCACCTTGTGGGTCGCCATGCAGCAGCACGCTTGCCCGATGGTCCTTCATGACCTGGCGCTGCAAGCGCTCCCAGACATCGGTGGGGAAGCTGCGGGTTTCCGGCAGGCCGGTGGCGAACGCCTTGATCACTTGCTGATCGTGCACGCCGCCGGTGTCGAAGATCATTCGCCCACGCTGGCTGAGTTCGACGCCCGGTGCGGCAACGCTGCTTCTGACGGCCTGGGCCTTGAGGCGACGGCGCCCGGCACCGCGCAATGTGACGCCCAGGGTGTCGCAGACGTAACTGCCGGCGCCTTCGCGGCGCACGATGAAACCGTCCCGGTGCAACTGCCCATAGGCGTTCTCGACGGTGTCGCGGGCGCAGCCCAGTGACTGCGACAGCACCCGTGTGGCGGGCAGTTTCAAGCCGGGGGCGAGGGCACCGTCGAGAATCAGCGCACGCAACGCACGCTGGATGCGCTGGTGCAGATCCAGGCGCTGAAACTCCGCGTCGTTGAGGCGCATCTTCAGGGTTTCCAGCGCGAAAGTCTTTGCCATGCGGTCTGCTCTGTTTGCGTAAATTGGCCTGTAGTGGCAGGCCAGTCTATCCGTAGACTCCGGTCCTCGTCACTCAGCGGCCGCCTGCAGGAGCCAATACCTTATGTCGATGCCTGATCAAACCGAAGACCCCACCCTGCTGCACGCACGCCATGGTCGTTACCCTGCGGCCGAGAGTGTCGAAGACTTTCGCCGCAACCTGGCCGCGGTGCAGCAACGCATTGCCCTGGCGTGCCGCCGGGTAGGGCGTGACCCGGCCGCTGTGCGGCTGCTGCCGGTGAGCAAGACGTTCGATGAAGCCCATCTGCGCCTGGCCTATGCCGCCGGTTGCCGCCTGCTGGGCGAAAACAAAGTGCAGGAAGCTCAGCGCAAGTGGGAAGCCATGGCGGATCTGCACGACCTGCAATGGTCCGTGATCGGTCATTTGCAGACCAACAAGGCCAAGCAAGTGGCGCGCTTCGCCAGCGAATTCCAGGCCCTGGACAGCCTGCGGGTGGCCGAGGCGCTGGATCATCGCCTGAGCATCGAGGGGCGGCAGATGGACGTGTTCGTCCAGGTCAATACCTCGGGCGAAGCCAGTAAATACGGGCTGGCGCCGCATGACGTGGCGGCGTTTCTGCAGGTCATGCCGGCGTTCCCGACCCTGCGGGTGCGCGGGTTGATGACGCTGGCGCTGTTCTCGGCCGACGTGGTGCGAGTGCGTCCGTGCTTCGTGCGGCTGCGTGAACTGCGCGACCGCTTGCGTCAGCACGCCCCTGATGGGGTGTCGCTGCAAGAGCTGTCGATGGGCATGTCGGGTGACTTTGAAATCGCCATTGAAGAGGGCGCGACCGTGGTGCGCGTCGGCCAGGCGATCTTCGGCGCCCGCGCCATGCCGGATGCGTACTACTGGCCGACCGCCGACTCCCACCCCCGCCGTGACACTTGATTTTTTAACCCAGGACCCTTTGCCATGTACGACTCAACGCTGACCCTTGACGCCTTCGACCCTGAGCTGCACGCAGCGATTCACAACGAAGCGCATCGCCAGGAAGACCATGTCGAGCTGATCGCCTCGGAAAACTACGCCAGCCCGCTGGTGATGCAAACCCAGAGCACGGTGCTCACCAACAAGTACGCCGAAGGCTACCCCGGCAAGCGCTATTACAGCGGCTGTGAATACGTCGACGTGGCCGAGCGGCTCGCCATCGAACGGATCAAGGCCCTGTTCAACTGCGACTACGCCAACGTGCAACCCCATGCCGGGGCCCAGGCCAACGCTGCGGTGTTCCTGGCGCTGACCAACCCCGGTGACACGGTGATGGGCATGAACCTGGCCCAGGGCGGTCACCTGACCCACGGTAACCCGGCCAACTTCTCGGGGCGGCACTACACCATCGTGCCTTATGGGCTGGACCCGAAAACCGGCTTTCTCGACTATGACGAGATGGAGCGCATCGCCCTGCAAACACGCCCGAAAATGTTGATCGGCGGTTTTTCGGCGTATTCGCGGTACAAGGACTGGGCCCGCATGCGCAGCATTGCCGACAAGGCCGGCGCGATTTTCTGGGTCGACATGGCCCACGTCGCCGGGCTGGTCGCGGCGGGCGAATACCCGGACCCGCTGCCCCATGCGCATGTGGTCACCAGCACCACGCACAAGACCCTGCGTGGGCCGCGCGGCGGTTTGATTCTGTCCAAGGGCCAGGATGAAGCGTTCTATAAAAAGCTCGACTCGGCGGTATTTCCCGGCGTACAGGGCGGGCCGCTGATGCACCAGATCGCGGCCAAGGCCGTGGCGTTCAAGGAAGCGCTGGCGCCGGCGTTCAAGGTCTATCAGCGTCAGGTGGTCATGAACGCCCGGGCCATGGCGGCGGTGTTGCAAAAACGCGGCTACGCAATCGTCTCGGGCGGCACCGACAACCACATGATGCTGATCGACCTGTCCGGCAAACCCTACACCGGCAAAGAGGCCGACGCGGCCTTGAGCCGTGCTTTTATCACCGCCAACAAAAACTCGGTGCCCAATGACCCGCGCTCACCCTTCGTGACCTCCGGCCTGCGCATCGGCACCCCGGCGGTGACCACGCGCGGCTTCGGCGTCGAGGCCTGCGAGCAAGTGGCCGGCTGGTTATGCGACATACTCGACGCCCTGGAAAACGGCAACAGCGACAAAGTCGGCCACCATGTGCGCGAACAGGTCGTCGCACTGTGCCGGCGTTATCCGGTGTATCGCTGAGCCTGGCTTGGGCATTGTCGATTGGGGGGCTTTAAACATCCGGGTGCGGTTTAGCGAGCGACCACGATCCTTGAAAAACACCAAGGACCCATGTGGGAGGGGCGGTGACGATTCGACTTGCCCCCGGTGCTGATCTGATGCACTGCGGCCAAAATGTGAGAAGGGGCTTACCCTAATGCCCGTCAGTTAAGGGACAACACTGTATCTGTGGCGAGGGAGCTTGCTCCCGTTGGGCCGCGAAGCGGCCCCTCTCTTTGTTTACACAGAATGGGACTGCTGCGCAGTCAACGGGAGCAAGCTCCCTC
>NZ_JAFHKI010000028.1 GCF_016937615.1 Pseudomonas lactucae
AAAAAACACTGAACGCTCAGATCGAGTTGGCAGTAGAAGAAGCCGACCAAGGCAAATTCGCGACTGATGACCAAATAGCAGCCATGCGCGCCCGGCGCTGGAGCCGGAATGCACCCCCGCTCGAAGTGGTTGAATGACGCAGAGCACACCTCCGGCACCCAAGACCCATCCCTGATAAACTACGCCCCATTCGCCTCGCTGACTCAGATCCCCCAATGCCCCTACAAACCGCCCCACTCTCCCGCCGCTTCTCCGTGCGCCCATGATGGATTGGACGTAGAGCTTCTCCAACCCCCTGTTTTGTATGGCCGAGAAGCTCTTACGCATGGTTCATGTAGCAATTTCTAAGCGATCATCTCTCTACCGCCTTGCTGTTGAAACGCTCGGAATCACGGTTGCTTCAGATAAGATGGGCAATATAAATATAATGACGGGCAGTTGATCGGCACATAGCACACCCTGGAATTTTTCGGGCCGCCACGAACCTGCCCACTATCAACTGTGATGGAGAACAGGCTGAATTTTCAGCGATGCTCCCTAATACTACCGTACGCAAAAACGCATCCTCTTTCATCAACGATGGGCGACCTCATCACCTCGCGAGTTTTTTTCTTTCCTTCAGACCATTTGTGATGACATTCTGCCTGTACCGGAAAACCACTCGAAGGACAGAGAATGCTATTCAGTCACATGACCGCAGTCGAAGAAAGGATCCTAGCCAGCTCCAAAATAAGTGCTAATAGTGGTCATAGTTTGCACAAAGGCACCCCACGCGAGGCTTTTATTAAAGAATTTCTTGAAGCCCATCTTCCCTCAACAGTCGCAATCGGAACCGGGGAAATCATTGACTCTTCCTCCACCCCAAATGGATCTAGAAACCAATTTGATATAGTCATTTATCGGAAAAGCTTCCCTAAGTTAGATCTCGGCGGAGGAATCAGTGCATTCCTTGTTGAATCCGTTATAGCTACGATAGAAGTAAAATCCACACTTGATGAGCAAGGGCTTGAGCAAGCGATAAAAGCAGCACGCAACGCAAAAAAACTACAACCTCATGTATTTAAATTTATCCAGATAGGCTACAAACTTCCCGCAATAGTAAATTTTGTCGTTGCATATGCTGGACCAGCAAGAGTCGAAACCGCATACAACTGGATAAACAACATACATGAGTCACTAAAGATAACCTCTCCGCAAGTTAACTTCCCAGAACGCTATGACACTCCCTCTCCGTCTATTGACGGAGTATTTATCCTTAAAAAAGGTTTTTTACACTTCGACAACATACCCGACTCAATGACTCCTTCAGACCTCAGGGCCTCCAACCCGTATTCAAACTGGGTATTAGCTGAGTCAGAGAGCGGCACCCTCCTATATTTATTTTTCCTATTAAGCAACCTATGTATACATAGTGCTAGCTTCGCAATAAATGCAGAGAAATACCTATCAAAAATCCCTCAAAATGGATTCAAACTATTGCGCTAATGCAGAAATTATAAACTCTCCACCATTTGGAAATAATTGTATTTAAACGGAGCAATCGATGAAGACCACAAAGCATTTTGACTATATTACTAATCGAATCACCGCAGCCAAACGCAACGCAGATAGCTTAGCATCAGGTATAGGACACCATGGTATAGCGGGAGAAATACGTGAGATAGCGGTCAAAGAATGTATTGAGCCGTTCTTAACACAAAGCTATCAATGTGGAACCGGAAAAGTTATTGACTCTTTCCAAAAACTTTCCGACCAACTTGACTTGATAGTTTATCATAAAAAAGTTGCACCTCCGATACTGGTTGGCAGAGACCTTGGACTGTACCCTATCGAATGCGTACGATATGTCTTTGAAATAAAAACAACTCTTAACGCCAACGAGATAAGAGATAGCAACAAAAAATTCAGATCCATCTCAATGCTTACATCTTTCCCAAAGCAAGAAGAGAATGGCTCAATAACAAGCGGCCCTCGTCCGACCACGGTTCTTTTAGCTTTCAATTCAGATATAGCCGGCTCCGAAATCGAACGCTATCAAAAACACACAGTTGATGATTATCCTCCATGCACTGTGCTTTGTGTACTTGGAAAGGGATATTGGTTCTTTCATGGCCCATCTAAGAGTTGGTGTGGACTCGAAACGACTCGCGGGTACCCGCCTTTTTTCGAATTCAGCATGTTCATAACGGGCTTAATGAATACCTTATCTTCAGAAGAAACTTCGATTAGGCCATTCAGCCCAGGAGTATACATAAATATCGATGACATCTTACTCCAACCACTATCTAGCCCGTTTGAAAGCACTGATACTGTAGAAGATAACTGTACAGATACTAAAGATTAATCCCCCACAGCGTACATCACTAACTGCATTGTCCCACCCAAAGCTGATCAAGTTTGGTTGTATAACTCTGACTCATCATCTTTCGACGCATCTCCCAGTCAGGATCCACAGGCACGCTGGCCGAGCGCACCGTACCCCTGCCCCATCGTCCATTGATCTTGTCCAGCACCTTCATCACCCACGAAAAAGGGGACAGATTTATTTAAAACTGGGTCTCGTGTCAGACGATCAATACCCGGCCTCTCAAACCCATTCCTGATAAACTGCTCACCCTTCGCATTCTCCATCCCAGATCCCAATGCCTTCAGTCATAGCTCCACCGCAACCTTTCTCCCGCCGCTTCTCCGTCGCGCCCATGATGGATTGGAACTGCTAACTCTGCAGGCCACGTACTCCTTACCCTACAGAGCCGAACCGAAAGCTGCGTACCACTTTCGTACCACTTGATTATCATGCTCAGTAGCTTTTCATCCTCCCGCCCTTTATCCCGAGCCGAGAACGTCCACTGCATGCTTCAAAATTTGGAAGCAGGTCGATAGCGATGGCGAGCGAGTATTCTCTTACGGACGTGCTGGAAAGGATTTATCAGAACCAGGCCGCGGTCATGGAGCTAACGTTACGGGCAGAGCAGCGAGGCGTATCAGACGTAGGAGAGAATGTCCGGGGTGCGCTTGACGCGCTTGGGGAAAATACAGGTCATGTAAAACAAGGCCTAACTCAACTAAGCGGCCTGAATTTTCTTTGACTGAATATGCGCAAAAAAACCCACCAGAGTGGGTTTCTTAGGCTACTCGTCATGAGTTCAAGCAAGAATTGACCTTAGGAAGTTTATTTTTGCTTTCAACCGAACAACTCTGAATGGCTCCCAAGGTCTACAAAGGTCACAAGGTCACCAGATAGCTGGTACACCAATAGAAAATCCCCACCTAAGTGGCATTCTCTGGCGCCATCCCAATTTCCCGTAAATTCATGATCTTTATATTCTGCGGGCAAGGTTTTGCCTTGGAATATCATGGCCATAACATCTGACGCCAAGGCCATGTCACGCATGCCAGCTCGCTGATATCGTTCCCAAGCTTTATTAAAAGTGCTCGTGTACGCGCAGCGCTTAGGCCGCGGCGAACGCTTTGCGTTTGGCTTTTTCGGAGGTTTCGCCATTCAGGTCACTCAACATCTCATCCATAGAGTCGTACTGGCGGCGGATTTCGCGAGCCTCTTCAAGAGCTTTGGCAGTCCTGGCCGAAGGCACACGAACTTCAAAGGGAAGCCCTTCAACCTCGACGACCTGACGAAAAAACAAGCGCATCGCGTCACTTACGCTAAGACCACAAGCATTCAGGACAGCTGTAGCCCGCTCTTTCAAATCCACGTCGATCCGGCACCGTACATCGGTATTTTTTAACACTGTCGCCATGATATCACCCTCCACAGGTTTGTAGCTACAACGTAGCCACAATAGGCATGATTGACATCTATGTCAACTATCCCAATTAACAAGCCAGCCGTTCAGGCACCTCGGCGGCTTCGTCCAGGACCTCGAGCGCCAGCTGACCCAGCCGTAGAGCACATTGCCTCGGTGATGGATTGGCACGATTAATCCTGTAAGCCTCTAAACCTGTGGCCTCCAGCGTCATCAAGAAGCGTGCGTACCATTTTCGTTCCAACCATTTTCTTTTTCTCCCCAGGCGGGACAAGTGAAGTTGCTCTCGTATCGTCGGAACACACACCTGTCGCCCCAATCCTAAGCACTCCCTACAAGCCTTTCTGTCGAGGGCAAAACGACCTGCGCACGAGTGTCTCTTCGTCACCTGCATGAGTGAATGGCGAGGCGATTGGCTGCACCGCCTGATAGGTGATGCGCTTTTTTTCGGGAAAGGCATCGGAAAAAGGTAATTTTGGTAAGCCGATCCGTTGATCAGGCTGAGAGCCTTGATTTCACTGGCCTGCAAGGAATCGGTACAAGGTAATTTTTGAGTAATGTAGAGGTAAGGTAATTACTTTTTAAGGAAGTAATTTTTATTTTTACACATCCCTTATAAATCAATCAGTTACAGATACATTACCTTTTTCATTACTCAAAATTACCTTTCGAAGTAAGCCAGCAAAGCCAATGAATACGGGGCTTTCACTTATGTTCAGATATTCGAGTTACCACATTACTTTTTTCCGATGGCGTTCCTGAAAAACACGCATCGAGTAGTTCGTATATCTGCCCCCCGCTCTGCCAGGTTCGCCACATCAGACGACCTCCCCTTCGCAGGAATCCGCAGGCTTTTTAACCTTCGAAGCCTCTACTACAAAGCCCGACTGTGGGGGCGCTTGGCCAGGTGCAGGACTGCGGAAAAAAAGACCCATTTAGCCCGCAGGCGAGGTGGGGGGACGACGGCGCGCGCTGAGTTGAGGTACGTCCTAACCACAAGCGCGCCAATTCCCGAGCTCGCACCATCAGTTCCTCAACGGCCGCAAATGAACCCTATTTTCGAAAAACAAAACCCACACCTACTCAGACTCACTGGAGCACATAAATCTGTATTGCTTGCTCTACTTTAGATGCCGAATCGTTTATGGTATTTTCCCGAAAACCAAAAAAAGCATTGTGTAGAATGCGCCAAAGCCTCACTCAACAAGGAGCAGGAAATGGACTGGATAACATATATAAAAGAAAACTCAACATGGATATTTTCTGGCATTGGTGTTTTGGCAATATCAGGGATAGTTGCCGTTATTAGATATCGTTCTAACAAAGCTTCCAATCATCAAACTCAGACCGTCTCAGGGAGAGGCAGGGGCTATCAAGCTGGCGGTGACATCAACTATAATGAGAAAAAAGAAAATGATTAACCGCCAAGACCAGAACGCTAAGGATGGATCCATTGCAGTTCAAGCCAACGGAAATGTAAACATAACCAAAAACGGTCTAGACATGGCCGAGGTCAAAGAGCTAACGCAAATATTTCTTGACAGGCACCTCCCTGCTCTCAGAGCAGAGGCTGAGGCTGCTGCGAGAAAATATGCAGGTGAGTTTTTAGACGAGTTTGTGAAAAAGCTTTCAGAGGCTAATACCGTTAAACCTGAAGCTTTTGCGAAACCTGACAGTCAAGCGTGTTTCAGTTCAGCGTTACTTAGTAGCGCTGAGAAAGGCGATCAGATTGACCTGGCTATGTTAGCATCTATGGTAGTCGCTAGACTTGAGCAAGACTCTGACCCCTTATTGAAGCTCGTGTATGAGGAGGCTATAGCTGCGTTGCCTCGGATCACAAAAGAACAGATAGCTTTTCTTACCTTTATTTTATTCACCAAACACATCACTCCAAAAACCCCTTCAGTGCATAGCCTGGAGTTTAACGCACAGAAAGTCCTACCTCTGATTGAGCCTGGCTTCCTTATTTCCACAGCTAACAGAGAGTACCTCTGCAGCAAAGGACTATTGAATATAAACCTGGTTGCAGATGCAGACTTAATGCTTTCAAACTATAAAAACGGTGTACCTGACTTCCCACAGACAGACGAAGAACTAAGAGAAAAATATCCAGCACTTAACAAAATAATCGAAGCTTATGGCGTAGATTCCGTACCCACGTGTTTCTTAACTGCATCTGGAAAGCTTATTGCTCTATCAGCCCTTGAAGTCGCTTTCGGAAAGCTCGACATGTCTATCTGGATCAACTAGCCGAGCTAACTATTAAACGGATGATCAGCATGACTAATCATCCGTTTGTTCAGAACAGCCCGCCGAAGGCATTTGGTTCCCAGTTCATGATCACCAGCTCACCGCTGACGTCGGCCTTCGCCTGGCGTTGATTGGCTGTGCTGTATCGAATATCCACCGTTTCGAAGTGAAAGCCTTCGAACACTCGCCGGATATCAGGGTGATCGTTGATGCTCACCATCACCTTGCCTTTGCAGTGCCGCATGAAGTCGGCCATCCTTTCATAGTTTTCGAAGGGAAAATCCACGCCATAACCTGCGGTCTGCCAGTAAGGCGGATCCATGTAATGGAAGGTATGCGGACGGTCGTACCGCTCCGCGCATTCCAGCCAGGCCAGGTTCTCAACATAGGTCCCGGAAAGGCGCTGCCAAGCAGCGGATAGGTTCTCTTCGATCCGTAACAGGTTGATCGCCGGCCCCGTTGTGGCTGTACCGAATGTCTGCCCGCTAACCTTCCCCGCAAACGCGTGGTGTTGCAGGTAGAAAAACCGCGCAGCTCGCTGGATGTCGGTAAGCGTTTCCGGTCTGGTCATTTTCTGCCATTCGAACACCTGCCGAGAGCTGAGCGCCCATTTGAATTGGCGCACGAACTCTTCCAGGTGGTTCTGCACCACTCGGTACAACGTCACCAGGTCGCCGTTGATATCGTTGAGGACTTCAACGGGCGCGGCCTGGGGACGCATGAAGTAGAGCGCGGCACCGCCGGCAAAGACCTCGACGTAACACTCGTGAGGTGGAAACAGCGGAATAAGGCGATCTGCCAGGCGGCGCTTGCCGCCCATCCACGGGATAATTGGTGTGCTCATTAAGTGATCCTTGTTTCGACAATTGGATTCGCTTAGGCTTCGCACCCCCTGCGCAGTGGGGCGAGGCCTTGGTTGGAGCACTCGGCTGGTTCGAGTGTTTCAGCGTCGAACCGGTGTTGACGCACCGGTTCGTCGCCTCGTTTGCTGCGCAGGGGGTTTTAGGCCCCCACGGGAATTTCATAGGGATTGAAACGCACGACCTCCTCCCCGAGCCATTCATTCACTTGCGCCATCCGCGCCTGAATCGGCTCCAGTTCATTGGCCGCATAGATCTGCGCTGCCTCCCTGATCGATCCAAACCCACCCGCGTTTTGCGGCACGATGCCCATCAGCTGTGGCGGAATGCGCAAGCTGGCCAGCACGTCGTCGCGAGTCTGATTTTTGATCGAGTTGAATTCGTCCTTGGCCGTCACTTCGCTGACCGGGATGATCTGCAACCCATCCTTTTTGCCGTTCGGCGAGTACACGAACAGGTTGCGGAAGTTACCCGGTCCCTTGGAATCCTTGAGCGCTTTGCGCAGTGAATCGACGTCCGCTTCGTTCTGCGCGGCATCGGTCATGTAGAGGATGAAGCCCGCGTGACTGCCGTTCTCGTAATACTTGCGCCGAAAGAGCGTGGCCGACTCGTTCAGCAATGCCGACTGCAAGGCGCTGATCCACTCAGGCAGGCCGTACACTTCCTGGTGCAGATCCGCCTCTCGCAGGTGAAAGACGGTGCCCAGTTCAAATTCGTGCTCTTCCTTCCAGCCCTGAACCATAAACTGTCGCCCATCCTTGCCAGAGCGCATGTACTTCGCCAGCGGCGGTACCAGCTCGCGCACCGGGCCGAGCATCGAGCGCCGCCCTTCCAGATAGCCGTTACCCAGGCACAGGAAGTCCAGGGCGAACTGTTCGAACGTTGCCCGCGATAGCAGCCGGTGTGGAATGAAGGTTTTGCTCAGCAAATTGCGCTTGAACATCAGCCCCGAGTGAAGGTGCACGCTGGAGCCCACAGACCGTGCCAGACCGTCCAGCGACAGCGGGGGCTCATACCAGCGCCCGTTAAACCAGCACTCCAGATAATCAAACACCTCCCGGCCACTCAACACTGGCGCCGGATCGCCGAAGCTGAACGCCTCCATCTTGCTGTCACTGCGCGGAATGAATTCCTGCGTTGCAACCGTGGAAGCCTGGGCCACTTGCTTGGTATTTCTGCGGCGGTTCGACATCAAAAAATCTCCATCCGCCCGGTGTTGGCAGTGGTCTGCCCCTCCAGCGGTTCGTTGTGCAATGCGTGAAAGAGCGCCCATGCCAGATCGGCGTGACCGGTGTTGTCGTTGCGGCCGGCGGTATAGGTGAATTGACGGCCGCCTGCGGTGATGGTCTTGCGGATCGCCATCAGCGACTGCGCCATGTCGGTCCAACCCGCGTCGAACTCCAGCCGGCCCTTGTGAATCACGTCGTACGCCTTCAGTACCAGGCGCGTCTTGACCTCGGGCGAGTAGCTGAAGGTGGTGACGTTGGGGAAGAATTGGCGCACCAGCTGCGCCACGCCGCTGCCCAGCCCGGTGACGTCGATGCCGATGTACGTCACCCAGTAGCGGTCGCAGACGGCCTTGATCACGCTGGCCTGTGCCGCGAAGTCCATGCCCCGGAATTGGTGACGCTCCAATACCCGAAACTTGCCCCCAGGCACCAGCGGTGGCGCAACCACCACCAGGCCCGAACAATCGCCGGTTTCCGCCGGGTCATAGCCCACCCACACCTGGCGGTCACCGAACGGCCGCATAGCAAAGGGTTTGTAGTCCTCGGCCCACTCGACCCAGCTGTCGACCATGCAAGGTTGCAGTACCGTCAGCGGGAAAATGCTCGCGCCGTCGTCGACGAACTCGCACATCAGCAGATTGGCGAACGCTTCCGGGCTGTACTCACGCCGCAGTTCTTCAATATCGAACAGGTCGCAACCGCCCTGCTCCGCGTCGAGGATGGTGACGATCTGTCGCCACAACCGGTCCTCGCAGAACCTACCCTGCTGGAGCGCCCCGTGGGACACGTCGACTTTGGTGTGTTGCGCCGCCGGCTTGCCCTTGTTGAACCGCTCGCCCGTCCAGAAGGTGTAGGCCTCATGGGCCATGGTAGACGGCGTCGAGAAGTAAGTTTTGCGCCACTTCTTGTGCATCGCCATACCCGACGCAACCTTGTTCAGCTCCTCAAACTTAAAGGTCCAGAAGAATTCGTCGAAGTAGAAATTGCCGTGGTAGCCCTGGGCCGTGCGCGCGTTGGTACCGAGAAAAAACAGTTCGGCACCGTTAGGCAGCACAATGGGATCACCGGTCAGCTCGACGCCGATGACTTCGCGGGCAAACGCCTGGATGTACCCACGGAACAGGTAGGCCTGATTCTTCGACGCCGACAAGAAAATCTGATTGCGCCCAGTTTCCAGCGCATCAATAAACGCCTCTCGGGCGAAATAGTAAGTGGCGCCGATCTGCCGGCTTTTGAGGATGACGCGGGTGCGCTGATTGCCTGCCCGGTGCCAGTCTTTCTGGTAGTCGAAACACCCATCGATAAACGCTTCGCGCAGCAGCTCGATCTGGTCTTCGCTGATGTCGTTTTTCGGCGTTTTCTTCTTCGGGCCTTCGTTGCGCTTGGCGAGGTTGGGGTTGAGTTCGGTTTCGGTACCGCCGCTCTGGAAACGCTGAATACGCGCCTGCCGTTCCAGCTGGCGATGCAGCAGGTCAATTTCCTTAAAGTCGCCGCCGCTCTTGCCTTCCTTGAGGATCAGCTGCACCAACCGTGCTTCCAGTGCGCCGCCAATTCGTTCGACGTTGTCGGCCCGGTCCCACTCGTCGCGGGCCTTCCAGCTGTGTAGCGTTTTTTCCTTTTCGCCCGTAGCCTCGGCAATCTCACAGATGCGCCAACCCATCCAATAGAGGAACTTGGATTGGCGTCGGGGATCGATTGGGAACAGTTCGGTCGTAGTCATGGCCGCGATGCTGCCGCTCTGGCCTGCGAGTCAGTAGCTCCGTCCCTTGTTGCTCTGCCCTCTACAATCCCGTCCCGTTGCCGCAACTCGCGCGCGTCACGACCATGCCCCTCATTGCAACGCATTTAGCGCCCAAAGCATTGAGGATTCCCGGCATGAAGAAATTTCGCAGTAATTGGTTCCGCGTCGCCGTCGAGGGCGCTACCTCTGACAAGCGCACCATCAAACGCAGCTGGCTGGAACAGGCCGCGAAAAACTTCAACCCGTCCACCTATGGCGCCCGCATCTGGCTGGAGCACTTCCGCAGCTTGCTGCCAGACAGCCCTTTCAAGGCCTACGGTGACGTGCTCGCGGTCAAGACCGAAGAAGTGGAAATCAATGGCCAGAAGAAGCTGGCCCTGTTCGCTCAGGTCGAACCGACGCCCGACCTGATTGCCATGAACAAGGCCAAGCAGAAGATTTACACCTCGATCGAAATCGACGACAGCTTCTCGGACACCGGCGAGGCCTACATCGTCGGCCTGGCGGTGACCGACTCCCCTGCCAGCCTGGGTACCGACGTACTGTCTTTCTCCGCGCAAAAGCCAGAATCCAGTCCATTCAAAGACCGCCATTACTCGGCGACGTCGATGTTCACCGAGGCAGTGGAAACCGAGCTGCTGTTTGAAGAAGTCGAAGACAAGCCTGGCCTCGGCGCCCAACTTTTCAGCAAGGTTCAGGCGCTGCTGGGCGGTAAACAGGCGAAGGACGATGCAGAGTTCGCCCAGATCGGCCTGGCCGTCGAAGCAATTGCCGACCACGTCAAAGACCTGCCGGATCAACTCGCCGCCGAGAAGAAATTTTCCGCCGAACTGAACACCAAGGTCGAGCAGCTCAGCAAAGACCTGGCCGAGCTGAAAACTACCCTCGGCAACACACAAGACCACTCTCAAACCCAGCGCCCACCGGTAACCGGCGGCGGCAAACAAGCCCTGGCTGAATTCTGACCTGCGGCCTCAACCGCCCAGCCCACTATCGGAGACACCCATGCGTAACGACACTCGAAAACTCTTCACTGGCTACCTCGCCCAGGTCGCACAGATCAACGGCGTGGAATCGGCCACCGCCACGTTCAGCGTGGACCCGACTATCCAGCAGCGCCTGGAAACCAAGATTCAGGAATCGAGCGAGTTCCTGACCAGGATCAACGTTATCGGCGTCGATGAACAGGAAGGCGAAAAAGTCGGCTTGGGCGTGGGCGGCACGGTTGCCAGCCGCACCAACACCAACGTAAAAAAACGTGAGCCCCGCAGCATTGGCACCCTGTCGAGCGATAAGTACAAGGCCGAGCAAACCGACTTTGACACCTTCGTCAGTTACAAACAGCTCGACGCCTGGGCGAAGTTCCCGGACTTCCAAACCCGGCTGTCCGGCGCGATCGCCCATCGCCAGGCGCTCGACCGTATCCAGATCGGTTTCTACGGCATCTCGGCAGCTGAGCAGACCGATCGCACAGCCAACCCATTGCTCGAAGACGTGAACATCGGCTGGCTCCAGCAGTATCGTATTCATGCGCCTGATCGAGTGCTTAAGGAAGGCGCTGTCCCCGGCAAGATCACCATCGGCAAGACTGGCGATTTCAAAAACATTGACGCCCTGGTCTATGACGCTATCCAGTTGCTGGACCCTTGGTACCGCCGCAACCCCGGCCTAGTCGTATTGACCGGTCGCGAGTTGGTGCACGACAAATTCCTGGCCCTGGTTAACAAGGACCAGGATGCGATGAACACACTGGCAAGCGACCTGATTATCTCGCAGCGTCGGGTGGGTGGCCTGCCGCTGTACGAGGTGCCGTATATAGCGGAAGGCACAATCCTCATCACCACCTTCGCCAACCTGTCGGTGTACTGGCAGATCGGTGGACGCCGTCGCTACCTCAAGGAAGAACCGGAGTGGAACCGCGTCAGCAACTTCGAATCGTCGAATGAGGCTTATGTGGTTGAAGAGTACGGCTTGGGTTGCCTAGTGGAAAACATCAGCCCAGCCGAAGAAGCCGAGAGCGAGGACTAGCGCCATGGTTCTCAGCATCGCCCAAGCCCACCAACGCCGCGCACGCGCGGCCATGGAGTCGGCAAAAACAGCGCCACAGCAATCCATGGCCGGTGCCACCGCTTATGAGCATCAGTTGAATCAGCTGTTGCAAGACCGTCTGCGTCTGAAAGCCATCCAGTCCAACGAAGGTAAAGCCGCGCTCAAACGGCAGCTGTTGCCGGAGTACATCCCGTATGTCGAAGGCGTGCTTGCCGCCAGCAACGGCGCGCAGGATGACGTCATGACAACGGTAATGGTTTGGCGTATCGACGTTGAGGACTATACCGGCGCCTTGGATGTCGCCGACTACGTGCTCAAGCACAAGCTGATCATGCCTGATCGTTTCGAGCGAACCACCGGCTGCTTGGTGGCGGAAGAAATCGCCACCGCCGCACTGAAAGCGCAGAAGGCCAATGGCAGCTTCGACCTGAACATCTTGCACCGCACGGTAGAACTGACCGAAACCGAAGACATGCCCGACCAAGCCCGCGCCAAGCTGTTCCTGGCAACTGGCCGCGCCACCTTGCACGGCGTCACCGCAGAAGAACCGGGCCAACCTGGGCAGATTCAAGCCGGCATCGACCTGCTCAAGCGCGCCATCGAGCTGCACGACGCCTGCGGTGGCAAGAAGGATTTGGACACCGCCGAGCGCCTCCTGAAAAAACACGCTGCACCTTCTACCTAGAAGCATGCAGCTAACCGAGCGTCCCCACGCACCCCGCCGGCTCGGGGCGGAACGGCCAGGCCGCTCCTCCTGAACGTGAAGCCCCGACCACCGGCGATCTATTTTCGAGTGCAGTCATGAGTGCATTTGTAGCCAACGGCACCGTCACCAGCGGCCATATCAACACCGACTCCTTCTGGCCGTCGATTGACCTGGATGGCTTGCGCGCCAGCCTTCGCATCGACGCCAGCGTCACCCCGGCTCGCCTGGAAACCGCCGTGATCGCCGCCGCGATCAATCTCAACAACGAACTGAGAAAATGGCGTGCGACCCAACTGGCCGCTGGCTACGAAAGCCTGGCCGATGTGCCAGGTGATCGCATCAAGGACGTGTCGGTACAGGCTCACCTCTACCGCCGTGCGATCGAAGCCGCTACCGGCGCCGAAGTTTGCGAGCGGTACCGCGACTACAGCGCCACCAACAAGGGCAACGAAAAAGCTGAAGAAACCGCCCCGACCATCGACGACTACCGGCGCGACCTGCGCTGGGCCGTCCGTGACTTCCTGGGCCTCAGCCGCACCACCGTGGAGCTGATCTGATGCCCGTCGCCGTCCGCGCCAACCAAAACGAAACCGTCGATGCCCTTTGCTGGCGGTTCTACGGCCGCACTGCAGGCGTCACCGAGGCCGTGCTTGAGGCCAACCCCGGCCTGGCCGATCACGGCCCCATTTTGCCGCAAGGCCTTGTCGTCCACATGCCCGAAGCTCAAACCAGCGCGCCTCAGCGGCAGATGGTGCAGCTATGGGACTGACACCGCAGCACCAAGCCCTTAAACCCTCCCACCCTGGACAACGGAATGAAGCGCATGCCTGAACGTCCCGACACCTGGGCCTGGCTCGCCGCCTGGCTCGAACAGCACTGGCCGACTCTATACGCCGGAGTCCTCGCCCTGATCATCGCTGCCCTGCGCATCATGTACGGCGGCGGCACCCTGCGCCGCATGCTGATCGAGGCCCCACTGTGCGGCATGCTCGCTTTGGCCGCAAGCCATGGCCTGGCGCTGCTCGGCATCCCGATATCCACAGCACCTTTCTTCGGCGGGATTATCGGACTGCTTGGCGTCGAAGGCACACGCGCGGCGGCCAAGAGGTTTTTCAATCGAAAGGTAGAACAGCTATGAATACCCTTCGCCACGGCGACCGCTCCCAAGCGGTGCTTATGCTGCAAAAAAACCTCAACAAAGCCGGTGCCAAACTGGTGGCGGACGGTGACTACGGCGACATCACCGAAGCCGCCGTCCGCGCTTATCAGGTGAACGTCGGCCTGGTTGCCGATGGCATCGCCGGCATCAAAACCCAAACGAGCCTGGCGGGTGGCGACTGCGCTCAGTTGTTGCGCAACAGCGATCTGAAAGCCGCTGCCGAACGCCTCGACGTGCCGCTGGCGAGCCTCTACGCGGTCAATGAAGTGGAATCAAAGGGCAACGGCTTCCTCGACAATGGCAAGCCAGTGATTCTGCTCGAACGTCACATCATGTACCGCCAGCTCGCTACGCCAAACAACGCAAGCGATGACCCGGCCGAACTCAGGCGCCACGCCGACCAGCTCGCCGCCGCCAACCCCGCCCTGGTCAACCCCAAGCCAGGCGGATACGTCGCGGTACCGCCGAACACCAGCGCCTGGCAATGGCCCGACTGATCGACGACACCGCCGCCTTGGAGTCAGCCTCCTGGGGCGCCTTCCAGATCATGGGCTTTCACTGGAAACGCCTCGGCTACGCAAGCGTGCAAGCCTTTACAACGGCGATGGCTGCCGACGAATCACAGCAGTTCGACGCCTTCACCCGCTTCATCGAAACCGACCCGGTACTGCACAAGGCCCTGAAAGCCCGCAAATGGGCCGAGTTCGCCAAGCTCTACAACGGGCCGGATTACCAGCGAAACCTCTACGACATCAAGCTGCAGCGCGCCTACGAACGGCACGCTGAGTGCGATTGCGGGCAAGGAGTGGCGGCATGATCGACTTCAAAGCGGTGCAGAAATTACGCGTGCAGGACGGTGACCTGCTGGTGGTGCCCGAATCGACCGAACAGGACGACATGCTGCGCTTGGCAGAATGCATCCAGTTGATGAACGGTGCGAGAGCCGTGATCGTGCGCGGCCCCATCACACAGCTCGACACCACCGCCATGAACACACTTGGCTGGTACCGCGCATGAATCCGTTGCGCCAGGCCCTGTACGGCATTGCCCTGCTCGGCGCACTGGCGCTGCTGATCTGGACCCAGGAAACACGCATCGACGTCGCTCAAGGCAAAACCGAACGGGCACAAGACGCAGCAAAGACGGCCCGCGACGATGCCGACCGCAACCAGGCGACCGCCGACACCCTTGCCGCCACCCTGAAACAGGAACGTGATGCACAGAGCGACCTGCGCACCCAACAGGGTTTGCTGCGCCAGGGTTTGGCAAAACGAGAACGCACCATAGAGGAACTGAAACGTGAAAACGCCGAACTACGCGAATGGGCTGTTCAGCCTTTGCCTGACGCTGCTCGCCGGCTGCGCGAGCGCCCCGCCATCACCGGCGCCGCCGCTTATCGTGACTGGCTGTCCGGCCGTGGTGCCGTGCCAGCTGCCGGCAACCCACCCACGAAATAACGGTGACCAGCTCACCGACCAAGACCGCGTCGAAGCCGCCTGGGCTGACTGCGCCGCCCAGGTGGACATGGTTTACCAACACCAGCAGGCCACCCCATGAACAAACCAGAAAGCCTGCGCGCTCACCCGCTCCAATACCAACCTGCAGATGCTTGGCGACACCATGAAATATGCAGCGCCCATGGCGAAAACCTACGGGGTCGAGCTGGAGGTTGCCGCCGCAATGGCAGGAAAGCTGGGGGACGCGGGCCTTCAGGGCAGCATGGGGGGCACTGCACTCAGCACCATCATGAACCGACTGGCCGCGCCACCGAAGGCCGCACGTAAAGCCCTGGAAGAACTGCAGATCCAAACCGCAGATGCCCAGGGCAACCTTCGCCGATGCCCGATTTGCTCAAAGATATCTACGATAAAACCCAAGCCATGGGCACGGCCAAAAAAGGGGGGTTGTTCAAGGCGCTGGCCGGCGAAGAAGCGGTCAAGGGCATGGCGCAACTGGTGGACCAGGCAGGGATCGGGGAGCTGCAAAAACTGATTGCCACGCTGCGAGAAACCCAGGGCGAAGCCAAGAAAACTGCCGACGTTATGTCCGATAACCTCAAGGGTGACCTGACGGCCCTCAGTAGTGCCTGGGCCGATTTCGGAATCGAGTTGGGGAAGCAACAGAACGGGCCGCTACGGGAGCTGGTTCAGTCGGTCATCAGCGTCGTTAGAGGAATCAAAGCCTGGGCGAAGGAAAACCCCGTGCTGAGTGCAGGTCTGGTCAAAACTGCGGCAATCATTGCAGCGCTGATGGTGGCGGTGGGCAGCCTGATGGTGACAGTCGCCAGTGTCCTATTACCGTTTTTGGCCCTGCGGTTTATGTTTGCTCAGTTGGGTGTTCGCCTGCCGGGCTTGATCAGCCTGCTGTGGAACCTCGGCAAAACCGTCCTGCCCTTTGTCGCCAAGGCTTTTTTTCTATTGGGCCGTGCCTTGCTACTCAATCCCATTGGCCTGGCCATTACTGCCATTGCCGGTGCCGCCTACCTGATCTACAAAAACTGGGACGCGGTGAAAACCTACTTCAGCAGCGCCTGGGACGAAATCAAGGCCGGGTTCAGCGGTGGCGTCAAAGGCATCCTCGCTGTACTCACCAACTTCAGCCCTCTCGGCCTGGTCTACCAGGCCTTTGCCGGGGTCATGAGTTACCTGGGTGTGGACTTGCCAAGTCGCTTCACCGAGTTCGGGGGCATGATCATCGACGGCTTGATCAATGGATTAAGCAACGGTTTGGGTCTGCTCAAGGACACCATGGGTCGTATCAGCGACTCGACCATCGGTTGGTTCAAGGAAAAGCTGGGTATACAC
Organism: Pseudomonas lactucae; assembly: GCF_016937615.1. Lineage (GTDB taxonomy): Bacteria > Pseudomonadota > Gammaproteobacteria > Pseudomonadales > Pseudomonadaceae > Aquipseudomonas > Aquipseudomonas lactucae. Next base: position 16,563 of record NZ_JAFHKI010000028.1, read on the forward strand.
AGCCCATCCCGGGTATTCGCCGAGCTGGGCGGGTTCACCATGGCTGGCCTCACGCAAGGACTGGAAGGCGGCCAGAAAGGCCCGCTGGCCGCCCTGACCAGCATGAGTAAACAGCTGACAGCCGCCGGCACCCTGGCGTTGGGCGCCGCAGCCATGCCTGCGATTGCCGTGGATAACACACCCCCGATCAGCAGCGCTCCCACTGCAGCCGTTTACGACAGCCACGACACCTACCAATTCACCATCACCGCGGGGCCTGGCACCGACCTGCAAAGCCTGGAAAAAAGCATCCGCGCCATGCTTGCCCGCATCGAAAACGAAAAAAAGGCGCGCCAGCGCAGCAAACTTTCTGACCTGGAATAATCACCATGATGATGGCCCTCGGCATGTTCGTGTTCAGCCTCAGAACCGCCGCCTACCAGGAACTGCAGCGCCAAACCGATTGGCGTCATGCCAGCAACAACCGCGTCGGCGCCGCCCCTGCACGACAGTTCGTGGGACGCGGCGAAGACAGCATCACCCTTCCCGGCATCATCCTCCCCGAACTGGCCGGCACTGCCCTCAGCCTCGACGCCTTGCGCCTGATGGCAAACACCGGCAAGGCCTGGCCTATGGTCGAGGGCACAGGGAGGATTTACGGTTTGTGGGTAATCGACAGTTTGAGCGAGAACAAGACCATCTTTTTCCCTGACGGTACTGCAAGGCGCATTGAATTCACTCTGAGCCTCAAGCGTATCGACGATGACCGCATCGACTTACTCGGCGCCGGTACCAACATCGGCGTTAACATCCTGCGAGGTCTGCTGTGATCGAATCCAGCATCTCCGAAGTTACCGGCTACGTGCGCAACACGACCGAGCGCTACGTCCGTGACGCAGCCTATCCGGTACCGACCTTTCGGCTCACCGTCGACGCCGAGATATCGCCCAACTGATCAGCCCACGCCTGATGAGCCTTGAGCTGACCGACAACCGCGGCGTCGAGGCTGACCAACTCAGCATCACTCTCAGCGACCACGACGGCCTACTGTCAATTCCACCCAAGGGTGCTGTGCTGCGGATGTGGCTGGGCTGGAGCGATACCGGCCTGGTAGACAAAGGCACCTACACCGTCGACGAAACCGAACACAGCGGCGCGCCGGACGTACTCAGTATCCATGCTCGATCGGCCGACTTGCGCAAGGGCCTGAAAACCAAACGTGAGCGCAGCTGGAGCAAGACCACTCTTGGCGCGGTCTTGGCCGATATCGCCACGGGTAACGGCCTAACCGCTACCGTCGCCGAAGCCCTCGGCGGGTTACCCATCCTGCAACTCGACCAAGCCAACGAGTCCGACGCCAACCTGATCACCCGCCTGGGCGAAGAATTCGACGCGGTGGCCAGCGTCAAAGCCGGCTGCTTGTTGTGCCTGCCTGCGGGCGGTGGCAGGACCGCCAGCGGCCTTGACCTACCGCACATCACCCTCACCCGCGCCGACGGCGACCAACACCGCTACCTGCAGGCCGACCGCGATAGCTATGACGGTGTGCGGGCGTACTTCTACGACGTGAATAGCGCCAAGAAACAGGAGGCGATTGCCGGTGGCGGTGACAACCTCAAAGACCTGCGCCACACCTATAGCGATCAACAATCGGCGTTACGCGCCGCCAGGGCAGAGTTCCGGCGGATGCAACGCGGTAGCGCAACGCTCAGCTACATCCTGGCAATGGGCAAGCCAGACCTGATCCCGGAGCTGACTTACACGCTGCAGGGCGTGAAGGCGGAAATCGACGAGATCATTTGGTATGGCGGCAATGTGCAACACAGCCTGAGTCCAGAGGGTGGGTACACGGTGAGCCTGGAGCTGGAGAGCAAGTTGTCAGAGGATGGGGTTGAGGATCTGGTGGAGGAGAATCAGGGGGTTTACACCGGGATCGTCGCGTATTACCGAGATCAGAAAACGGGGAAGGAAAAGATGATGGCTGTAGGGGATCAGGCAAAGCCGAAACGGCTTAAATGGCTATATGCGGACCAGCATACGGCTAAGCGGGCCATGGACCGAGAATGGAAACGTATGTTGGCAGATAGAGAATAGGCCCGGATTGACCGGGCCTATGTCGGGGCGCCTTCAAGAAAGATCTTTATCTTTTTGTTTTTCTTTTTCACGCTGTTCTTCGATTCGCTTTTCTTGCTCCTTTTTAATCTGCTCCTTCCGACGCTCTTGCGTCGCGGCATGGTCAGCCTCAGCAATATCTCTTAGGGTTTTGCTGGCCGTACCTATCATTCCTACGCCGACCAGGAAAATAACAACCTCACCGAAGAACGGTAGGTTTTTGAGTTGGAAAAACGCATTCAGATCAGGAGAAGCGGCGACTCCCCACACAGTACTTAGCACCGGGAACTGAGTATTTGAATATATACTACCCACAATTCTCTTTAGGCCGTCGATACCATGAAAGTCTGCATATCCGTAAATCCCAAGCAGCGTCGAGACCAAAATAAATACAAACCCCACCACCGCAATGACCAAGCCTGAAAGTCTCAGTTTTTTTGCCGCACTAATTTCTCTTTTAACGTCCAAAAAATCATCCTTAACATGTCAGAAAAACACCTGAAGGCCTCATCAACTCCGAATACTCCCGACGGAGCGCAGAGCAGTTCGATTTAGATGAGAGCCTCCCTCCTATGCTTAATCGGCAAAAAAATCGTTTTCTTGAGCCATTAACACGAAGCTCACAGCTGCCCAGGCCTGGCACGAACCTCAATCACTGCTTCAAGCTCAGGGCTATAATCGCATTCATAGATATGCTTTTGGTACGCGCCAAATCCGTTCTGAAATTCAATCTTGTCGCCGATATAGGTAAGCGTACCTTCATCCTTATTCAGCCACCGAAAACGGCTGAACTTTGACTCCAGAGTTCCATCGACCCAGCGGCTGGTATAATTCGCAAGTCGCTCGACCGGTTCTTGGCAATATACGCCCGCAGGGATACTGTGCTTATTCCCCCAACATCCAAGCTCCTGGCTACAGGTAGCATCATCGACCTGCACGTTTTTCTCTGCGGACTTTTCATCATTACTGCTAGAGCACATCGACACCACCACTACAACAATAATCACCAGAACTACCAGTCCGCCAATAGTTTGCCCAGCAGTAACGCCGGGATTAGCCACACCGCAATGAGGGCATGATTTGGCTGAATTATCGACTTGTTGCTTACAAGATTTGCAGGGCTGCAGCGCCATTTTTCAACTCCTTTTTAATGTCCTTAAAGCACCTACCATCCATAGAGCCCAAGCTGGCGCTTGGGCTGAAGACCACTGTAGAAGTGATCAACCTGAGGAAGCAGCAAGCACCTCAGCCACCCGACGAATGTACCGCCGGTCACGCTCGGACATTTCCCTGTACCACGTAAGAAGCTTCCTCTCGTCATCCTTTAGCCGATAAGTGTTGATAGCTTTCTTGTCACTGGGGTTATTACTGGATCCGCTTTGATCCGACATGATCATCACTCCGTTGATTGCATAGTCGGATAAGCGTTAGGTAGAGAAATCGGAATTGAAGCGGGGCGGATTAGATTGCACTCGTAGGACTATTCTCTACCTTTTGAAGATAACTCCCACATGGCGTCGACAATCCTATGAATTGCCTCCTGGTCTGCTTGGGGCAAAGCTCTGTAGCGATTGACCAATTTATCCTCGACAGCTGTATACCCCTCGACGACCTGCGGTGTCGCATCGCCAGTCACCACATACAGGATATCCAGTCCTAATAGCGCGGCATTGGCCAAATACGCCGTGTCAGGGCTTCTCTCGCCCTTCTCGTAAGCGAGTTGGGTATTTTTCGTCACTCCACACTTTTCTGCCAATACAGTCTGGTTCACACCAATTCGCTGGCGTTCTTCTTTCAGGCGCTCGCCCATGGTCATAAAAATTATACCTTAAGCATTGACAATCCCAATTTACAGGGATAATGTCGCCAAACCATCACGCGAAATCACACGAATCAGAACTATGCACGTCACCTACGCACCCGAGCAAGCGTGCCAGGCAGCTGGCCGCGCTGCAATCGCTGTTTGATCCAGAAGACCACTGGTCCACGGATCCACAGACCGCGCATGAAATTCAGGTGATGCAGCGTGTGCGCAAGATCGAGCAGGTACCGGTGTTCCAACTTGACGGCATCAACGATGGCTACCACAGAGAGCGGATCGGCAACGCGGTACCGCGCGCAGCGGCAAGGGCGATGGCGGATGTGTTCGGCATGACGCTGCTGCTTTCCGAGGCTGGAGAGACGTTCATGCTTAGCAACGTGTCGATTTGGGTGCAGCCGGTGGCTATTGCGTTGAGCGTGGCTCAGCAGGAGGTTGGCGTATGACCGTATTTCTTCTGCTTTACCTGTGCGCGGATGCAACTCGGACGAATTGCCAGGTGGTAAGGGCTGACAGCTGGAAAGGAGCTGACGCCTACGAGCAGTGCACCATCGTCGTCCCAGGCCTGACCGAATCTCTGACTGCGCCCAACCGAGAGCGGCATCGGTTCGTTTGCGAGGTCCAGGGCGACGTAGCGAAACCGGCAGAACACAAGGCTCAGCCTGCGTTCATTCATCCATCGTTTCGGTTGTGAATAGGAGAACCGCTATGCGCTCTGTGATAACCAAAGCAATCTCCATCGGTTTTCTCGCCGGCATCGGCTTTATGGCGTCGCAGGATCTGTGGTGGATGGTCACTGGATGGGTAGGGCTGTGCCGTGGCTAAAAATCGCGAACTACAGCAAGCATTGGCTCGACCAAACTGGGAGGTCGCATGAACACAGCCTTCATTCTCATGGCTCAATACGATGGCCAAGCGATTATCTCGCTGGAGCTGGTGTGCCGGGACTACTTCACGCATCTGACGCCGGAGATGTTCCAGCGCAAAGTGATGAGCGGTCAAATCAAGTTGCCCATCACCCGCCTGGAGCCGAGCCAAAAGTCGGCCAAGGGGATCCACCTTACCGACCTGGCCGCGTACCTGGACCTGCAGCGCGCGGCCGCAGTTAAAGAGCACAATCAGCTCAACGGGTTAAAACACGCCTTTTGAGCCACTTCATTGATGCGGCGCCCAGTTGGACGGGCGCCCTCAATATCTTTTCATGCCATTCCCAGCCCACATATCGGTCACCCTTGCCGCGCAGGTGGGTGTATCGCCGCATCGAGTTCCAATCCCGGTGGCCGGAAACGCTCGCAACACGCGGGATGTCCCAGTCCATTTCAAACAGGCGGCTGATACCTTCATGGCGTAGGTCGTGAAAATGAAGATCTGTGATCTCCAGGAACTTGCACGCTTTCGCCCACGATGTGGAAATTGACTCAGGGCTGTAGGGGAATATGTCTTCGCCGGCCTTGGGCATTGTCTGGAGGATGTGCCATGCCTCGTCCGGTAGGTAACACCAAACATCGTTGCCGATCTTCTGCCCTGGGTTTTTCATGTCACGCACCAGCACCCGGTGACCAGCCTCGTCGATATCCGCCCAGCGAATACGGGTTATTTCATCCAGTCGGCGCGTTGAGAACAGAGCGAAGCCCGCGACCTTCAGCATATTGGTGACCGTCGGGCGCCTCGCCTGCATGTCTTGGTAGTGCTTCAGCACCCTTCCCAGCTCGTCCAACGTCGGCCGGCGATCACGTTCCCGGCTTTTCAGGTTGTAGCCCAGCTTGCGCAGCACTCGACGGGCGCCTCCCATTGCCAGCGGATCGACCTGGTAACCCCAGGCGTCTTTGGCGATCGCCAGAACAGCGCCGAGATGCGCTAAGTCGTTGCCGGCGGTTTGTGGCTGGACTCCACCACCCTCTCGGCTCATTCTCCAGAGGGCGAAGTCGACCAGGCACTGAGTATTAATGTCGGTATCGCTTAACTTGCCAAAGTCCGTTTCGCCGATGGCAGTGAGGGTGCCCTTCTTGGTTTTGCCCAACGGCCGGGCCTTCCCCACCTCCAGCAGGTACTGGTCGATCATTTCCTTGACGGTGACGCCCTTGCGGCTTGCGCGCTCAATCGCGCCAGGCTCGTCCAGCTCCGATTCACGCTTGCGCGCCCAGGCCTGTGCGGCCTGTTTTCGGGCGAAGGTCTGGCTCTCTTGGTAGACTTGCACTCCGTCGCGCTTGATGCGGATCTGAGCCGTGTAGCTCACCGTCCCATCCGCCAGTTTTCTAGCCCTGATAGTCGCCATATCGAAAGTGGTACGCGTCAGTTTTGAAGTGGTACATCGTACCACCGAGCCCTCAAAAACGCCTGAAAACGCCCGAAATACCGCCCAGAACATGTTGAAGAAAATGCTAGATAAACAGAGCCTTAGCCCAACAGAATCAAGCCCCGCGCTGTCTCGGCGCTTTAGCGTTGCGCCCATGATGGATTGGACCGACCGCCACTGCCGGTTCTTCCTGCGCCTGCTCTCCAAACACGCCTTGCTCTACACCGAGATGGTCACCACCGGCGCGATCCTCCACGGCGACCATGACCGCTTCCTGCGCCACAACGAAGCCGAGCACCCTCTGGCCCTCCAATTGGGCGGCAGTGTCCCCGCCGACCTGGCCGCCTGCGCGCGCATGGCCGAAGCCGCCGGTTATGACGAAGTGAACCTGAACGTCGGCTGCCCCAGCGATCGGGTGCAAAACAATATGATCGGCGCGATCCTGATGGCGCACCCTGCCCTGGTGGCCGATTGCGTGAAGGCCATGCGCGATGCGGTGTCGATCCCCGTGACGGTGAAGCATCGTATCGGCATCAACGGTCGCGACAGTTACGCCGAGCTGTGTGATTTCGTCGGGCAGGTGAAGGACGCCGGTTGCACCAGTTTCACGGTGCATGCGCGGATTGCGATTCTGGAGGGGTTGTCGCCCAAGGAGAATCGCGATATTCCGCCGTTGCGCTATGACGTGGCGGCGCAGTTGAAGCGGGATTTTCCGCAGTTGGAGATTGTGCTTAACGGTGGGATCAAGACGCTGGAACAATGCCAGGAGCATTTGCAGACGTTTGATGGGGTGATGCTGGGGCGCGAGGCTTATCACAACCCGTATCTGCTGGCGGAGGTGGATCAGCGGTTGTTCGGGAGTGAGGCGCCGGTGGTTGGTCGGGCGCAGGTACTGGCGCAGTTGCGGCCTTATATTGCTGAGCATCTGGCGAGTGGTGGCGTGATGCATCACATCACTCGGCATGTCCTGGGGCTGGGCACCGGTTTCCCAGGGGCGCGCAAGTTCAGGCAGTTGTTGTCGGTGGATATTCATAAGGCGGCGGATCCGCTGGCATTGCTGGATCAGGCTGGGGCTTTGTTGGAAGGGCGTTGACTGGTTGGCTTGCTGCGGGTCAGTGGGTTATGGCTCGACTGATACATTGCTATCGGGGGCAAGCCCCCTCCCACATTAGATCCAGTTGTCATCGGGCAGTTGGGTTGAACCTGCGGTCAGTTTTGCCCTCCTATTGAGCAGTACGGCCGGTTACTCAAACGGCGTTTTCAGGTTATTGCCCGCGCAAACGACCTGACGCATTTGCGCCTTGAGCGCCTGTCGACGCTCGGGTAATGTCACCAGACCCATAGGACAGAGCACGCCCATGACTTCCAAGCTGGAACAACTCAAGCAATTCACCACTGTCGTAGCCGATACCGGCGATTTTTCAACGCTCGCCAAGCTCAAGCCGCAGGATGCGACCACCAACCCTTCCCTGCTGCTCAAAGCTGCCTCGATCGCCGGTTATGCCAAGCTGCTGGACGAGTGTGTACAGGACTGCAACGGCGATGTAGGCCTGGCAAGCGACCGTTTCGCGGTGGCGGTGGGTCAAGAGATTCTCAAAGTGGTACCGGGGCGTATCTCCACCGAGGTGGACGCCCGTCTGTCGTTCGATGAGGGCGCGATTCTCAAGCGTGCGCACCGTCTGATCGACCTGTACGAAAAAGCCGGTGTTGGCCGTGACCGCGTGCTGATCAAGATCGCTTCCACCTGGGAAGGCATCCGTGCGGCGGAGAAGCTGGAAAAAGAAGGCATCCAGACCAATCTGACATTGCTGTTCTCCTTCGCTCAGGCCGTGGCCTGCGCAGAAGCCGGCGTGTTCCTGATTTCGCCGTTCGTGGGCCGTATCTATGACTGGTACAAAAAGGCCAACGGCAACGACTACACCGGTTCCGATGATCCGGGCGTGCAGTCGGTGACGCGCATCTACAACTACTACAAGGCCAACGGCTACAAGACCGTGGTAATGGGTGCGAGTTTCCGCAACCTGAGCCAGATCGAAGAGTTGGCCGGCTGTGATCGCCTGACCATCAGCCCGGACCTGCTGGAGAAACTGGCGGCCGATGAAGGCAAGCTGGAGCGCAAGCTGTCACCAGGGCATGCCGGTGAAGCGCGGGTGCATATGACTGAAGCGCAGTTCCGTTGGGAGTCCAACGAGGATGCGATGGCGACGGAGAAGCTGGCGGAGGGGATTCGTCAGTTTGCCCGGGACCAGGAGAAGCTGGAGGCGTTGTTGTCGGCCAAGCTGTAAGGGCAGATAGCAGCAAAAAGGGCGGCACCTGTGAGGGTGCCGCCCTTTTTTTGTGTCTTCGCCTGTCTCAAGCCGAGCAGATTTCAACTATGAGAGGGATTCAGTGGCGCTCGAGGGCGTTGACGAGGTCGTGGAAGGCTTCGCGGTTGGACTCGTTGAGGCCCATGAGGATCTTGTGCGCTTCCAGCACCTTGATCCGTACCACTTCCTCGGACTGGTCCTGGGACGGCAGGTCGGTCAGGCATTCCGGGCACGGGATCGGGCGGTCAACGATGTTGAATACCTGGTCGAAGCCCATGGACTGCAGCAAACGCGTGATGTCTTCGTGGGTGGTGACGACGGTGGGCAACAGGCCGACCTTCTGCCGCGACAGAATGGACAACTTGGCCAGCAAACCAAGGGTGGTGCTATCGATGCTGCGGGTTTCGGTCAGATCGATCACGATCGCCGAGAAATTCAGCGCAGTGAAAATCCGCTCAATCGTCGCATCCAGCGCCGAACACAAGGTCAGGCGCACTTCACCGACAAACTTCAGGACAAAGGTCCCGTCTTGCTCGGCGAACTGGATTCTTCCGGTACTCATCAAATATTCCTGCTCAACACCAGTAGGGCGATATCATCCGGCATCTCCCCCAGCGTGGCCAATCCAAAAACCTGCCGCAGGCCATCCAGGCTGCCGCCCGCCGACTTGACCCGTTGGGGCAAGGCGGCTTCTTTCTCTTTGAGTGTAGGTTCCGGCAAAAGGTCCAGAATGCCGTCGGACATCAGCGTGAGGCTGAACGTCGGCGGCAGTTCCAGGATGTGGTCTTCGTAGGTGGCTTCATTGAACAAGCCGACCGGCAGGCCACGCCCTTCCAGGTAACGCACACTGTCAGGAGTGTATAAAACAGGCATCGGCAGGTGACCGCCAATACTGTAGGTCAAAAGACCGGTTTCTTCATCGATCACGCCGCCGACCATCGTCACGTGCTTGCCCAGCTTGCAGCTGATCAGGCCCCGGTTGATGTGGCCCAGCACTTGCGACGGGGTGAATTCCGGCAAGGTGCCATTGCGCTTGGATTCGAACAGCAGCCGTGTGGTCATGAACTTCAACAGCACGGTGACAAAGGCGGACGACGCGCCATGCCCGGAGACATCGGCCAGGTAGAACGCTACGCGCCGCTCATCCACACGGAAGTAGTCGACAAAATCTCCCGACAGGTACAGCGACGGGATGATCTGGTGCGCGAACTGGAACTCGTCAATGGTCCAGGGGCTGACCGGCAGCATGTTCATCTGCACCTGGCGACCGGCGTTCTGGTCTTCCTGGAGCAAGTTGAGGCTGGCTTCGAGTTCGCGGTTGGCCGTTTCGAGCTTTTCGCGGTAGCGCTGGTTCTCGACCAGCAGGCGTGCACGATCCAGGGCACGGCGCACCGAGTGCTCCAGTACCGCGAGGTCTTCGAGGGGCTTGATCAGGTAGTCGGCGGCGCCCAGGCGCAGGGCCTCGACGGCATCGTTCATGACCCCGGCACCGGACACGACAATCACTGGCGTCTGCGGGGCAAGCTCGGTCACCTGGCGGATCAGCTCGAGGCCGCCCATCTGGGGCATACGCAGGTCGCAGATCACGAGGTCGGGCTGGTCGCGCTCGAATACCTGGAGACCCTGTTGACCATTGCTGGCCTGCAATACGCTGAAGCCGCTGTCTTCCAAATAGGCCGCGAGGCTCGCGCGCACTACTTCGTCGTCATCGATTATCAGCAGCGTGGCACTGGTTTTTTGCATGTGGGCAAACGGCGCCAGAATTAGGTTGGCGTAGGTGGCTCGGCAATGACCGGGCTCACGTACTGGATTCGCTTTCTAGCCTCTCTGTCCTACAAAGCATAGGCGTTTTGCCCACGCACAACTGTAAAGCAGAGGTGCCCTTCTAAGGCGCAGACGGTACTCCCATCCGACAGGCGTTTCAAGCTCATGCCGATGGTCGCCGAGCGTCTTTACACCGCAAATCACCGGGAGTTATAAGAACAGGCATAACCACAACACAAAGTAAGGACGGAACCGATGAGCCAGCACGAGCGCGACTATGCTGAAAAACGTGATTTCATCCGCATGAAAGTGGATGCCGATGTGTCACTGATTCACGCTGGGCAAGAGATTGCGGGGGTTTGCTTAGACCTTTCCAGTTCTGGCATGCAGGTACAGGCGCCTCGCCAGTTCACTGTGGGCGACCTGCTGACCGTGCGCATTGAGTCGGAGCACGCTGCGCTCGCGGGCCTGGAGGCGGACACGGAAGTGGTGTGGGCTAAAACAGCAGGGGACGAGCAGCAGCTTGGCCTGAAGATCCTGAAAATGCGCTGAAACCCGCAGACAAAAAAGGCGACCTCCAGGGCCGCCTTATTTCGTTTCAAAACATCACAGCTTAAAAGTCGTCGACGACCTTGCCATCCTTGACCTTGAATTCGCGGTTCTGCAGGTAGGCGTTACGGATGAAGGTGTACTTGTCGCCGGTGATCAGCTTCTCACTGTCGAGCAAGCTGGCACGGGTGTCGACGATGTTCAGGCCCATGGTGCTGTTGCGCCAGCCGATATCGTTCATGTAGCGATACGGTTGAGTGTAGCTGTCGACGTATTTGGACGGTGCATCACGCAGTGTGCTCGGGCCCAGCAAAGGCAGCATCACGTAGGGACCGCTGCCCACACCCCAGTAACCCAGGGTCTGACCGAAGTCTTCATCGCTGCGTTGCAGCCCCATTTTGGTGCCGACATCAATGAAGCCCAGCACGCCGAAGGTGGTGTTGACCAGCAAACGCGCCGTATCAACGCCTGCGTTATGCGGCTTGAGTTGCAGTACGTTGTTGGCCAGGTTGCCGACATCGCCGATATTGCGGAAGAAGTTGTGGATACCGTCTTCGACAAATTGCGGCGTGATCCACTCATACCCTTGGGCCAATGGCTTGAGGGCGTAGGTATCAACGGTGTCGTTGAACGTGAAGATCGGACGGTTGACGCTTTCCCATGGGTCATCTTCCGATGCGGCCTGGGCGGCGAACGGGGCCAACAGGACAGTGGCACACACCGACAGCTGAGCGAAATAGTGGCTCCAGCGCATAGCTTTATGCTCCTTGAATGATCTGTCATGGGCGCTATGCCCTGAATAAGGCCGTCAGTATATGACGGAAGTCTCCAATTAGGCAGCAACCAAGAAGAGTCATACGGAAAATGGACAAAATTCCTACAATTAACGCGACTGTCATCTCCTTGTCATTCTGCACCGATAGCGTCAGAGCTATTTCAGGGATGCTCACATGCCTCAAGCAGAGACCGCCGTCGCCGACGCCCCCGCCTTGACCGCCGTACTGTTTGGCCTGAGTGGTTGCCTGGTGGACTTTGGTTCCCAGGCGCGCACCGACTCGGCATCTCCCGACTCCCACGTCACCCCAGGCGCGCTGAAAAGCCTGCGCAGCCTCAAGGACCAAGGTGTGCCCTGCGCCTGGCTGGATGAGCTGCCCCTCTCGGTCACCATCCCTCTGGCCGCCTCCCTGCCCAACTGGCTCAAGGCCGCCTCGCCCTCCTCCATCCGCTGGCCTGCGCCCCATGCGTGCTGGCAAGCCTTGATGGAACTGAACATCGAACGCCTGGAAGGCTGCGTATTGGTCAGCGGTGAGCCACGCTTGCTGCAATCAGGCCTGAACGCCGGGCTGTGGACCATCGGCCTGGCCTCCTGCGGTTCGCTGTGCGGCCTCGCGCCCGAACAATGGCAGGCCCTGAGCGACAAGGAGCGCGAGCACAAGCGCGGCAAGGCCACCGTCGCGCTATATGGCTTGGGGGTCCACTCGGTGATCGATCACCTTGGCGAGCTCGGCACCTGCCTGGCCGACATCAGCCTGCGCCGGCTCAAAGGCGAGAAGCCCTGATCGAGATCATGCACAGTCGGTTCCGGTGGATTAATCTACAGGTCAGCCCGTAGACCTTTCCCGGCGCGCCGCGGTCTATGCCAGTGCCTATCGATAAAAGGAAGAACGTCATGCCTGATCGCGAGAAGTTACAACAGCAGGCCGATATTGTGAGCAAGCAACTGGAAGATCATCCAGAGTTACCCCTTGAAAAGCGTCAGGCACTGGAGAAACTGGTTGCCGATTTGAAACTGCAACTTCAAATGGAACCGGCCGCCCAGTCACCCAGCATTGCCGACGACTTCAACAAAGCGGCGATAGAGTTTGAGTCTAGTCATCCTGCTCTGGCTGGAGCGTTTCGCAATATAGTGACCACCTTGGGCAATATCGGCATTTAACCGAGCCCAAGCCGAACACAAACCAAAAATGTGGGAGGGGGCTTGCCCCCGATAGCGGAGTGTCAGTCACAGCATCTGAGTCTGAATATTCGCAATCGGGAGCAAGCCC
>NZ_JAFHKI010000029.1 GCF_016937615.1 Pseudomonas lactucae
GTGCCGAGTGTTGGGGCGAGGACCTTTTGGTTACTTTTGGGTCCTTCCAAAAGTGACACGCCGTAAGGGCGTAACCCTAAGTGGCCGTTACCGCAGAAACGGATATGTACTCGGTCAGATCCAAAAAATTAGTCGCCTGACAAGCAGCCATCGGGGGCAAGCCCCCTCCCACATTTGGATCGCGAGCCGTCAGCCAGATACGCGTCGGCTATCAGGCCGTCACGGGAGCAAGCTCACGCCAAAGATACGTAGCTATTGGGCGAAGTCAGGTGGCAAACAGATACGCTTCCACATCCATCCCCGCATCGCGCATCTGCGCCAGCTTGTAGCGCAAGGTGCGCGGGCTGATGCCCAGGCGCTCGGCGGCCTCTTTGCGCCGGCCACGCTCGGCGCGCAGGGTGTCGATGATCATCTGGAATTCACGGCGCCGCAGGTCATCGCCCAGCGCACCGGCAGACTCAGCCTCGGTCACCACCGGCGCGGGCGCCAACGTCGGCAATGGCGCAGCACCACTGCCCATGGCCAGGCAGAAATCCTGCGGCTGGATCAGGCCCCCCTGCTGCAGGATCAACGCCCGCTGGATAGCGTTGTCCAGCTCCCGCACATTGCCGGGCCAGGGGTAGCTGATCAGACAGGCCTGGGCCTCGGCCGACAGCCGCGCCTGGGCGTGCTTCATTTTTTTGACGTGGTTGTTCAGCAGGCGCTCGGCCAGCGGAATGATGTCCGCCGGGCGCTCGCGCAATGGGCGCCAGGCCAGCGGGAATACCGAGAGCCGGTAGAACAGATCTTCACGAAAGCGCCCCGCCGCCACTTCGCCGGCGAGGTCGCGGTTGGTGGTGGCGACCACGCGGATATCCAGCTGGATCGGCTTGCGCGCGCCGACACGCTCGACTTCGCGCTCCTGCAGCACCCGCAACAGTTTGGCTTGCAGGCCCAGGGGCATTTCCGAGATTTCATCGAGCAGGATCGTACCGCCGTCGGCCTGTTCGAACTTGCCCGCCTGGGCGGCGATGGCACCGGTGAACGAGCCTTTTTCGTGGCCGAACAAGGTGGCTTCGAGCATGTTGTCGGGGATCGCCGCGCAATTGATGGCGATGAACGGTTGCTTGGCGCGGGTCGATTGCTGGTGGATATACCGCGCCAGCACCTCTTTACCGGTACCCGACTCGCCGGAAATCAACACCGTGGAATCACTGCGCGCCACCCGAGCCGCCAACTCCAGCAATTGCGCACTGGCCGGTTCAAAGGCAATCGGGCCCTCGCCGTCGCTGGCGGGGATCACGCCCAGGGCGTGCCGTGCCACCAACTCGATCAGCGCCTTGGGTTCGAACGGCTTGACCAGGTAATCCGCCGCGCCTTGGCGCATCGCGTCCACCGCCCGCTCCACCGCGCCGTGAGCGGTCATCAGCAACACCGGCAGTTGCGGCTGGCGCACACGCAGCAGGCCCAGCAACTGGTGGCCGTCCATGCCGGGCATGTTCACATCGCTGACCACCAGGCTGAAGGACTCCTGCTCGACCGCCTCCAAGGCGTCCTCGGCAGAACCGACCGCCCGGTAGTCATGGCCCGCCAGCAGCAGCGTGTCAGCCAATGCTTCACGCAGGGCGCGATCGTCTTCCACCAACAGAACCTTGATAGCCATGACTCTTTACTCCGCGCTTGCCGCGCCTGAAAACAGCGGCAAGGTCATCAATGCACAGGTGCCACGCCCGACACGGGAATGCAGCTGCAATTCTCCCTGATGGGCACGTGCCACCGCCTTGACCACGGTCAGGCCCAGGCCGGTGCCGTTGGTCTTGGTGGTAAAAAACGGTTCACCCAGGCGCCGGAGCACCGTAGGCTCGATGCCACTGCCGCTGTCGCTGATGCACAGGCGCAGGGTTTGCTCGCGACGGTACAGGTGCACCTTGAGCCGCGCGCCGGGCCCGCTGGCCTGGATCGCGTTCTCGATCAGATTGAGCAATGACCCCACCAGCGTGTCGCGGTTGCACAGCAACTCGCCGAAATGGCTGTCGCACTGCCAGCGCACCTGGGTGTCTTGAACATGGGCCGCAGCCGCAGCCTGCAAGGCTTGCATCAGTTGGTCAGGCGTGACGCGGTCGGTCAGCGGCAATTCACCGCGGGCAAACACCAGCATGTCGCGTACCTGGTGTTCGAGCTCGTGCAACCGCTCCTTGAGCCGACCGGCGAAACGCTGCTGGGTGGCGGCGGGCAGTTGCTCATCGGTCAAATGACTGGCGTAGATCAACGCGGCCGACAACGGCGTACGGATCTGATGCGCCAAGGAGGCAACCATGCGCCCCAACGATGACAAGCGCTCGTGGCGTGCCAGCTGGTCTTGCAGGTGACGGGTTTCAGTCAGGTCATTGAGCAACACCAGTTGGCCCGGCTCAGCGTCCAGGGAACGGGTGGCAATGGACAGGCGGCGGCCGTCCTTGAGGGAGATTTCATGCCCGTCATCTTCACGTGGCGCAAAGCAGCGCGTGATGACATGGCGCCACAGCTCGCCCTCCAGTGGCAGGCCGAGCATGTCGCAGGCGGCCGGGTTGGCTTCGCGCACGCGACCGTCCTCATCAATGACAATCACGCCACCGGGCAACAGCGACAGCAGGTTTTGCAGGCGGTTGGCCAGGCGCTCTTTCTCGGCCAGCTCTTGCATGCGCTGGGCGCTGACCACCGCCAGTTCGCCTTTGAGCTCGGAGACCCGGGCTTCCAGCAGGCTGTAGGAATCGGTCAGTTGGCTCGACATCTGGCTGAACTGCGAGAACGCTTGTTCCAGACCCTGGCGGGCCAGGGGCTCTGCAGACGGAACGAGCCCCTGGATGGCAGGGGCCGAAGCTAATTGGGCGGCGTGGGGCATCATGCTCTCTCGCTTGGCTGACCGTCAGTTAAACGGAACGTTGCGAGGGCTGTAGCAATACCCGTGCCGAAAAAAAACCGCTGAAATTTCAGCGGTTTAAAAAACAGGCGTCAATCATCCGGCTGTTCATCACCTTCGCGACGGCTCATACCGTACTTGCGCATCTTCTCCACCAGCGTGGTTCGACGGATGCGCAAGCGCTCGGCGGCACGGGCGACGATGCCATTGGCGTCGTCCAGGGCCTGTTGAATCAAGCCTTGTTCCAGGTTGCCGAGGTAGTCCTTCAGGTCCAGACCTTCCGGCGGCAGCATGGCCGAGGAACCGAAGTTCGGCGTGTGGCCGTTGATCGCCACGCGCTCTTCCATGTCGCTGCGCAGGCTGTCGACCAGTTGCTCGTCTTCGTCATCGACATAGCGGAATTTCTTCGGCAGCTCGACCACCCCGATCACCCCGTAGGGGTGCATGATCGCCATGCGCTCGACCAGGTTGGCCAGCTCACGGACATTGCCCGGCCAGCCGTGACGGCACAGGGACATGATTGCGGCGGAGTTGAAGCGGATCGAACCGCGTTTTTCGTGCTCCATGCGCGAGATCAGCTCGTTCATCAGCAGCGGAATATCTTCCACGCGCTCGCGCAACGGGGCCATCTCGATCGGGAAGACGTTGAGGCGGTAGTACAGGTCTTCGCGGAAGCTGCCGATCTCGATCATGCTTTCGAGGTTCTTGTGGGTCGCCGCGATGATGCGCACGTCGACGCTCTGGGTCTTGTTGCTGCCCACGCGCTCGAAGGTGCGCTCCTGCAACACGCGCAGCAGCTTGACCTGCATCGGCAGCGGCATGTCGCCGATTTCGTCGAGGAACAGAGTGCCGCCGTTGGCCAGCTCGAAACGCCCGGCACGACTGGTGATCGCCCCGGTAAAGGCGCCCTTCTCGTGGCCGAACAGTTCGCTTTCGAGCAGCTCTGCCGGGATCGCCCCGCAGTTGACCGGCACGAACGGCCCATCGCGACGCTTGGAATGGTAGTGCAGGTTGCGCGCGACCACTTCCTTGCCGGTGCCGGACTCGCCGAGGATCAACACGCTGGCGTCGGTATCGGCCACTTGCTGCATCATCTGGCGCACGTGCTGGATCGCACGGCTGGTGCCGACCAGGCTGCGGAACAGGTTGGGTTCGCGGTGACGGCCGCGCTCGCGGGCCTGGTCGTACATCTCGCGATAGACCTGGGCACGGTGCAGGGAGTCGAGCAGTTTGCTGTAGCTGGGCGGCATTTCGAGGGTGGAAAGCACACGGCGGCGCTGGTCTTCCGGCAGCTCGACAGAAGAAATATCACCGATTAGCAACACCGGAAGGAACTCATCCCAGGTAGACAGTGTCTTTAACAAGCCCAAAACTGCGCCAGGAGCGTTTACCGTCCCGATCAGCACACAAATGATTTCACGGCTCGATGACAATGAGCTGACCACCTGCTGCCAATCATGGCTGCCGCAGGGCAAATTTTCTTCACCGAGAAAATTTAAAATCACCGCTAAATCGCGGCGGCGGACGCTATCGTCATCGATCAGCAGAATTTTGGTTTCACGCCACATGCAATAGCAACTTCCCTAGTAAAACTTCCTGCCCGGTGTAAGGGCAATCGAGACGGCTGTAGGACTTCGTACTCTATAGACGTCTGAACTCTGAAAACAGCACTAGTTAAGTCAAAAAAGCTGGCACGGTCAAATTTATGACGCGCCGGTTGGATTAACTGCGCCTGTTCAGCCGAACAGATGGTAGACCTTTGACGCATTTTGCGCGCGGTTGATCTGCGACATCTCTTCAAAAATCGCCTGGCGCTCGCCGGTCGTCACCTCGAGCAACTGCTGGTACACCGCCAGCAGGCTCTCTAGCTTCTCGCGCAGTGCGCCTTCGTCTACCGGCGCATTGTGCAGCGCCTCATCGATCACCGCACGACAACCCAGGTCCAGTTCGCCGATAGCGTCCCAGTTACGTTGCGCCAATGCGTCCACCAAGGCTTCGCGGGTCTCGTCAATCCGTTGCAGGGCGTGGCTCATGACATCATCCTCAGGCCAAGCGGCCTACTGTGTTGCAATACCGTCCCAACCTTCCTTCAGGGTAATCATCAGGCCCGCCACTTCATCGATCATCGTGACATCGCTCTTGCTGTTGGCTTCAAGCAGGCGCGTGGTCATGTAGGCGTACAGGTTGTCCAATTGCTGCAAGGCGGCCGGGTCATCGGTTTTTTCCGGGTTCAGGCCATCGCGCAGACCGATCAGAATATCGATCGCCTTGCCCAACAGCAGGCCTTTCTGCGCGATATCACCACGAGCCATGGCGCCTTTGGCCTGAGCCATGCGATCCAATGCGCCTTCCATCAGCATCTGGACCAGACGGTGCGGGCTGGCCTCGGAGACCTGGGCATGGGAATTGACCTTCTGGTATTGGCGAAGGGCTCTCATGGGATTCATTTTTCGACCTCGTGACAGGCAACAGCTAAATAGGATGGGCTCTGACTAATATGTCGTCGGGACTGCACAAAACTTTAACCCGCCGATCAGGCGACGCCGCGCCCGGTGCCGCTCACCGGGGCGACTGCAACGCGGATCAATTATCCGAGTTGTTTTTGTTCAGCGCATTGAGCGTGGTCATGACACTGGAGCGTTGGTTGGTGAGCTGGGCGACCAGGTTGTTCATCGTGGTGTACTTGGCGGTCAGGCTCGTCTTCAGCGCAGCCATGCGCGCGGTCAGGGTGTCCTGCTGGTTCTGCAGGTCCTTGAGGTTATCCGACAGCGTCGAGCTGCGCGTGGCGAGCACGCCGGTGCCGCTCAGCGCATAACTGTCGGTCGCGGTTTTCATGCGCGCCAGCAGGCCCTTGTCACCGTTGAAAATGCCGCCGATGTCCGTAGGGTTGCTAGCGACTGCCGCGCTGAAGATCTTGTCGTCAATGCTCAGCTTGCCGGTGGTCTGGTCAGTGTTCACGCCAAATTGAGCCAGAGACTTCAACGTGCCCGAACCGCTCAGTGCGTTCAACTCGCTGCGCAGCGCCGATTGCAAAGAGCGCATGGTGGCATCGCCCGTCAGCGCCGACGGCGTGGTGCTGCCGTCGGGGTTGGTGGTGACTTTGGTCTCGGTACTGATCGCGGTGATCAATGCGTTATAGGTATCGACAAAGCCCTTGACCGAACTCTTGAGGGTGTCGTTGCTACGGGCGACCGTAATGGTCGACGCAATTCGCTTGGTCTCGTCCGTGACGCCGGTGGGCAGTGGCGATACGGCCGTCAGCTTGATGCTCACACCACTGATCGCATCGGACAGGGTGTTGCTCTTGGACTCCTGAGCCGTACCGTCAATGGTGTATTTGGCATTCTGCGGTGCACCGCCGACCACCGAAGTACCCGCTTGCAGGCCGGAATTACCGCCCAGGGTAATGTCGGTGCCTGCGCCGGTGTTGGTCGAAGTGACAACCAAGCGCGAACCGGTGGCGTCGGTCAGGATGTTGGCGCTCAAGCCTGCGCTGCTGTACTGCGAGTTGATCGAGTCACGCACCTGCTGCAGGGTGGCGCCCGGCGCAACACTCACGCCATAACTCTGGCCTGACTGGGAAATCTCCAGGGTCGTCGCGGTACTGCCGGAGTTGACGACGGTCTTGGCGCCACCGGCGAAGTTCTGGGTCGCGATCTTCGAGGCGGTCGCCAACTGGGTGACCACCAACTGATAGCTGCCCGCGGAAGCACCGGCCCCCAAGGTGACAGTGGACACGGCGGTGTCAGAAGTCGTGGCCGTCAGGCCACCGATACTGGCGTCCTTGGTCATGTTGTCCATGGCGCCGCGAAAGGCCGACAATGCCGCTTGAATCTTGCCGATCGAGGACAGCTGGGCGGTCTGCGTCTGCGTCTGCTTGTTGATCTGCGACTGCTTGGGCGCTTGCTCCGCGTTCACCAAAGCAGTAACGATCGACTCGGTATTAATCCCTGTAACCGGGCCGCTTACCGTGATATCACCCATGACACTTCTCCTGATCGGGGCTGGCGCTTTATTGACGGACGACGCCTAAAGCAGCTACAGCAACAAAATTCATGCCAGCTCAGACTTTGGCGTCAAACAGTACGCTGCTGGCGTCGTGAAGGCTCTGTGCAAGTTTCAATGCGGTTTCCGACGGAATCTGGCGAATAATTTCGCCGCTGTCAGTCGCAATGACTTTGACCACCACCTGATGGGTGCTGTCATCAATCGAAAAATCCAGGTTGCGCTGGGCAGCCTGGACGAAGTTGCGAATGTCCGTTACCGCCTGTTGAAGGTCGGACGGCTTCGAGTCCTGCTTGGTTTCGACCGTGGCAGCCACAGGATCTACCTTGGTCTTCTGCAGGTCATTGTTTACGGGAGCAGGAACGCTCTGCGGCGCCGCTGCAGGATAAGACAGGTTCAACTTGATGCTCATGTCCATGTCCAATCTCCTCATCACGCAAAAGACAAAAGGGCACGTAAACGCGCCCTTCCGTCAGTCATCTACCGATGGCTATTACTGAAGCAGCTTCAGTACAGAAGATGGCAGTTGGTTGGCCTGGGACAGGATCGCGGTGGAAGCCTGTTGCAGGGTTTGTTGCTTGGTCAGCTGAGCAGTTTCTGCAGCGTAGTCAACGTCCTGGATCTGACCGCGAGCGGCGCTGGAGTTGTCTGCAATGCTCTGCAGGTTGGCAACGGTGTTGTCGAAACGGTTTTGTACAGCACCGAGACCGGCACGCTGGGAGTCGATGTCCGAGATCGCCTGGGTGATCACGTCGATCGAGTTCTGCGCGTTGGAAGCCGTGGTGATGTCAGTGTTGTTGACGGTGGTTTTGGCCGAGTTGGCGGCGGTAGCGGCACCGGCAGCGAACACACCGGCTACACCAGGACCATTCAGCGCGTAGCTGCTGGAGGAGTTCAGCGAAACAGCACCCGTGGCGATAATCGCGGTGGCGGCCAGGGCAGTAGCAGTACCGTAGGTACCTGTGCCGTCTTTGGTAGCGACCGAGATACCAGCAGCACCACCGTCACCGGCGTTGAAGGTCAGGTTCTCACCGGTGTCGGACTTCACCGACAGAGCGTCGGTGGACGAATCGTAGTTGACGCTGATGCCCAGCTTGGCAGCGTTGGACTTCAGTTGGTCAGCCAGGTCGGAAGTTTTGGTCACGCCAGTGAACTGAACGGCTGCACCGCTGCCCACTTGCAGGGTGAAGTTAGCGCTCGGCGGAGTGGCGGCAGCGATGGTAGCGGTGTTCACGGTGAACTGAGCTTCAGTGCTGGCAGTTGCAGACAGGCCACCAACGGCGCCGTTCATTTGCGCAGCGATCTGCTTGGCGGAAGCACCAGCAGCCAGGGTCACAGTAGCGGTCTGGCCACCACCGGTAACGGTGACAGCACCACCGGCAATACCGGTTGCCGAAGGGGTCAGGGCTTGAGTTTTCAGCTGCTGCGAACCAATGTTGTTGGCTGCAACGTTACCGATGCTCATGTCGATAGTCTGGTTGGCGTTGGCGCCGACCTGGAACGAAGTGGTACCGAAAGAACCGTCCAGCAGGTTCTTGCCACCGAAGGTAGTGGTGGTAGCGATACGGGTCAGTTCAGCAGTCAGAGCAGCGTATTGAGCCTGGTTCGACTTGCGGTCTTCAGCGCTTGGCGAGCCGTTGGCCGATTGCAGGGCCAGGGTACGCATGCTTTGCAGGATGTTGGTGGACTGCTGCATCGCGCCTTCAGCGGTCTGAGCAATCGAGCTACCGTCGTTGGCGTTTTTGATTGCAACGCCCAGGCCGTTGATCTGGCTGGTCAGACGGTTGGAAATTTGCAGGCCGGCCGCATCGTCCTTGGCGCTGTTGATACGCAGGCCGGAGGACAGACGCTGCATGGAAGTTTGCAGAGCGCCGGAAGCCTTGTTCAGGTTGCTCTGAACGGTCAACGAAGCAAGGTTGGTGTTTACTGTTAATGCCATGACGAAATCCTCGTGGGTGGTGTACTGCGGCTTCCGGCCCTGGCAACCGCCGGGTGTGGCCTAGAGAACCTACGTAATAGTTATCGTCGTGGTAGCCGGTTGCTTGAGGATTTTTTTGATTTTTTTTAATGGCGCCGTGCCACCCCTTGTAATTCAAGGCCTTAGGCCGACTCCAACCCGTGATTTTATGTTTTTTTTTGGCGCCAAATAAAAAACGCCGATGATCTTTTGATCATCGGCGTTTGCTTTTATGCAGAACCGGTCTACTGAAACGTCAGGGACGATAGAGAATCGCCGAGCCCCACGACAGGCCCACGCCGAAACCGCTGATCGCCACGCGCTTCCACGTGGCATCCATCACGTGCTTTTCCAGCAGCAACGGAATGCTCGATGACACGGTGTTGCCGGTCTCGACCATGTCCTTGATGAACTTCTCTACCGGCGCGTCTTCGAAACGCCGCGCCACGGCGTCAACAATGGCCGCACTGCCCTGGTGGATGCAGAACGCATCGATCTCGTCGGCCTTGAGGTCCGATTCGTTGAGCAGCTCGTGCAAATGCGCGGGAACCTTGAGCAACGCGAAGTTGAACACCTGGCGACCGTTCATGAAAAACACACCGTCGCTGACCTTCAGGTGCGGCGCGCCCGAACCGTCAGTGCCGAATTTCGCCTTGCCCAACTGCCATGGAGCCTCTTCACCCATCCAGGTGGCCGTGGCGGCATCGCCGAACAGCATGGTGGTGTTGCGGTCCTCCGGGTCGACGATCTTCGAATAAGGGTCGGCGGTGATCAGCAGACCGTTCTTCAGGCCGGTGGCTTCCATGAAGCCTTTCATCGCATAGATGCCGTAGACATAGCCGGAGCAGCCCAGGGAAATATCGAACGCCGCCACGTGAGTCGGCAGGCCCAATTTGTCCTGGACGATGGCGGCCGTGTGGGGCAGCCCTTCCTCATCGCCGTTCTGGGTCACGACGATCACCGCATCGATGGATTCGCGCGACAATCCAGGGTTGGCAGTAAACAAGGCATTGGCCGCCTCGACACACAGGTCGGAGGTCTCCTGCGCCGCTTCCTTGCGTGGCAGGAACGCCGAACCGATCTTGCCGATGATGAATTCTTCATCCTTGGCGAATTTGGCACCCTGGGCGTAGTTATCGATACCGTCCGCCGGCACGTAACTGGCGATGCTTTTTATGCCAATCATTGTGGCTTCCCAATACTAAATAGCTGGATAACACCCCTCGGGCTACGCCGGGAGCGCTGACAATAAAGGGGATAACCCCGTAAAAAATCGCTGAAAGCCGCCGCGTAAAGAAGCTGCGACAACTTATCCTTTTCATACGATACAGTGAAGATGCGCTTTATGACTCACAGGTCACTCAATTTTGTGCGCTTTATGCAAAACCCCGCAACATTCACGGCGCCAGAAACGACAACGCCCACCCTGTCGCCAGGGTGGGCCGCTTGCGCCGACAGCCCATTACATGCGGCTGAACAGGCTCAACTGGGAGATTTTCACAAAGGCCAGTTGCGACGCCTGCAGCATGGTCTGCTGCAACGTCAGGTCAATCGCAGCCTGCCCCATATCGACGTTTGCCAGCGATGACATGGTGGAGGTGTTGGCCAGACCCAGGCTGGTGTTTTCCTGGCCCTGAATATCCAAGGCGTTTTGCCGCGCGCCAATGGAGCCGCGTACCTGGTTGATCTGCGCGTCAGCGTTGGCCAGGTTGCCGATGGAGGTATTGATGACATCCTTGAGCTTGGCCCTGGCAATCGGATCACCATCCGCCGGAGCCTCCAGGGCTTTGCGCAATTGGCCCAAGGTATCCAGGGCGTTCATATTCTTGTTGCTCGTGGCACCGATCGAAAACTGATCGCCGGCACCCGGCGTGCCGCTCACATCAAAGGTCACCCCGACCGTGGTGACGGTTGTCGCGCCCGCGGCAATGGTGCCTGAGGCAATGGATTTGCTATCAACCGTATAGGGCTGGGCGTACACGTCGTAGGCAGTGCCGCTGGTAAATTTGATCACCGCCCCCGAGTTCGGGAAAGTGCTGGCGTACGCGGCCTGATCGGTAACGCGACCACCGGTCAGCTGCGCGGTGGACGCATTGCTTGCCGTACGCGAGCTGCTGAAGGTATCCGGCTTGCTTTCAAGGGTGAATTCCTTGCCGGCCACCAATGCATCGGAGGGAGGCCCCGAGGCAACTCCCGCTCCCAGGTTCAGGGTAATGTCGAACTTGACCCCGCGCAGGTTGACGCTGGACGCGCCTTCCTTGGTGGAGTCGAACAGGCCGTTGCCGGTGATCTCCGACGTGACATCGTTACCCGCGTTGTCGGTCACGCTGTATTGGGTGCTGCTGGCGAAGGTCAGCTTGTACGGCTGGCCATCGGCGAAACTCTTGGTATAAGCCGTGCCGGACGTCACCAGGCCGGCCGAAATCGAGACCTTGCCGTCATTGACCGAAGGCGGCAACAGCGTGGTTTGGGTGCGACCGACATTGGAAGAACTTTCAAGCAGGGTCTTGCCGGTATCGCCCATGGAAATCGACAGGTTGCTCGATACCTGCAGGCTCAACGGCGTTTCATCACCCTGATAGGTGTAGGTGCCATCGTTGTTACGGCTGTAGGGTGGCGTGTCGGTCTTGGCCCCGGAGAACATGTAGTTGCCGCTGGAGTCCTTGCTGTTGAGCAGGCCCAGCACATGATCCTCAAGCGCTCCCACCTGGGCGGCGATCGCCTTGCGATCATCGTTGCTCATCTGCAGGTTACCGGCCTGCAGCGCCAGGCCACTGGCGGTCTGCATCGCCAGGCTGATGCTCGACAGCACGCTTTCTTCGTTGTTCAGCGAGTTCTGCAAGGTGGTGATGTTGCCGTTGTACTGCCCCAGCATGTCTTTCTGTTGTTGCAGCATCAGCAATTGGGCCGCGGCCACCGGGTCATCGGAAGCGGTTTGCACACGCACGCCGGTAGAGGCCTGGTCCTGGGCCTTCACCACACCAGAATAGTTGTCCTGGTACTTGGTGGAGCTGGTGTCGAAATACTGCTGTGTAGAGATACGCATCGTTCCAGACTCCTTTAAAGGGCGTTGATCAGTGTACTGAAGGTTTCTTGCGCGGCCTTGATGATCTGCGACGACGCCGTGTAGTACTGCTGGAACTTGATCATGTCGCCCGCCTCCTCGTCCAGGTTGACCTGGGACACGGAGTTGCTGGCCGCCTTGTTCGCCGCCAGCAAGGCACCGGTGGCGGTGCTGTCGGTATTGGCCTGGGCTGCCTTGGAGCCCACCTGGGACACCAGCCGGCTGTTGGCGCTGACCAGGCTCACGCCCGCATTGCCATCCACCGCGCCGACCGTCGCCTTGGTCTGCAACCCCAGCAACTGCTGGGCATTGCGCCCATCGGACGTGGCGCCACTGTTGAATGAAAAGGTTGTGCTGTCGCCGTCGGCGGGCGCACCGGACACACTGGTGTCAAAGCTGAAACTTTTGCCCGGAATCAACGCGCCGGCGGCATCGCGCATCGGCACATTGACGGTGATCTTGTTGCCCTGCCCCGGAATGATGGTGCCGGTGCCGAGCGGATTGCCCTGGGCATCACTGATCGAATACGGCTGGGTACCATCCGCCGCAGGCTTGCCGAAGAGCATCTTCACCGGCATCGAGTTTTCGATCCCGGTGCGCAACTGGGCGGTGGCCGCGCCACCATTGATATCGATCGGCACCGTCAAGGTGGGAGGCGTGAACGCACCGGTACCGGTGTTGGTCTTGCTGGCGTTACCGGCCAAAGGCGCGGCAAACGCAAGTTTGTTCGGGTCTTTGAGCTCGACACTGATACCGCTGGCGCCGTTGGCCGTCGGACTGATCTTGAAGCTGTCACCAGCAGCGACCGGGCCCGCGCCATCCAACGCCAGGGTGAAGCCGTCGATCACCGGTGGCGGCGTGGTGGTGGTATCGAACGAGCCCATGGCTTTGCCGTCCGAGCGCACCACGTTGTACAGGTTGCCGCTGGTGAAGGTCACCTTGTAGTCAAAGGTCGACAGCTTGCTGCTGTCGGCAATCGTCACATTCAGGTTGCCCGACCCAGCACTATTACCCGTTGACGCCTGGCTTCGCTGGGCAATCGCGATGGCGCTGTTAATGTCGCCGAACAGCGAGGAGCCAAAATCGCTGTTCAGGTCCAGGCCCTGCCCCAACTGGCTGTTGACGCTGTCGGCGGTGGCAATGGCGATGCGCCCCAAGTCATTGATGGCGGGCATCAGCGCATCACTGCGATAACGCAACAGGCCGCCAATACTGCCGCCGCTGACCACATTACCGATGTCAATTGCCGTGTCGCCCATGTTCAGCTGGATGGTGTACTGACTGTTGTCGGCCTTGCTCGGCACCGCCGAGATCGTATTGGCGATGTTGCCTTCCACCAACGACTGGCCGGTGCCGGTGTTGATGCTGAACTGACCGTTTTTCTCGGTGGCCGTCACGCCGATCAGCTCATTGAGCGAACGCACAGCCTCGTTACGCGCATCCAGCAAGTTGGCCGGCGCGCTGGTCGATGAGCTTTGGGCGGTGGTGATTTGAGCATTGAGCGATGCAATCGACGACGTCAGTTTGTTGACCTGGTCGCTCATGGTGCTCAGTTGGGCGTTGATGCCTTCTTTCTGCTGGGTCAATTGCGTGGAGATCGCGTTGAAGCGGTTGCTCAAGGTCTGGGCGCTGGTGACCAGCAACTGCCGCGCGGACACATCGCTGGGCGTTGCCGCCGCGGTCTGCAGGGAGGCAAAAAATGCGCTGAGCACGGCCGACATGCCGGTCGATTTGTCCGACAAGGTCTTGTCGATCGCAGCGGCCTGGCCCGCGTAAGTGGTGGCGTCACTGTTGAGGGCGGTGCTGCCTTGATAGGCCGCGCCCAGAAAATCGTTATAAATGCGGCGCACATCCGCCAGCGTCGTACCGGTGCCGATGTACACGCCGCCGTAGGGGTTGCTGGCGCCGGCGTTCTGAGTGGTCTGCTGACGTGAGTATCCCGGGGTGTTGACGTTGGCGATGTTGTTACTCAGAACCGACAACGATCCTTGAGCGGCGTTAAGCCCCGACATCCCGATATTGAGCAAACTCATGGTTCAGACCTTATAAATGAGTGGTCGCGCCCGCGGCAGCGTAATTCTGGTAACTGTTCATCGTTTTTGCGATCTGCGAAATCTTGCTGGCGTAGGCAGGGTCAGTGGCGTAACCGGCCTTTTGCAACTCGCGCACAAATTGTTCCGGGTTGTCGGCCGACTTCAACACTTCTTTATAGCGATCATTGCTTTGCAGCAAGGTCACCAGGTCGTGGAAGCTGTCCTGATAGGAATCGTAGGAGCGAAACTGCGCCGTTTCCTTGACCATCGCGCCGTCGCGAAACTCGCTGGTGATCGCACGCGCCTGGCCGCCCTGCCAACTCTGGCCGGCCTTGATGCCGAACAGGTTGTGGCTGCTGCTGCCGTCCTCGGCGCGCATCACTGATTTGCCCCAGCCGGTTTCCAGCGCGGCCTGGGCCACCAGGTACTTCGGATCGACACCAATGCGCGCGGCAGCGGCCTTGGCCATCGGCAACATGGTGGCGACGAATTCATCCTGCGAACTGAACGCCTTCTTCGCCGGCGCCAACGGCGGCTGGGCCACGGCGCGGCTGTAGATCTGCATGCGGTCGCTGGGCACGGCAAAGCTGCGCGCAGCGCTGTTGACCACGTTGTCTTGCAACGCACTGTTACGCAGCGGCGCGGACTTGGCCTCGGTGGCGACCTGGGTGGTCGGCACGATACCGGCCAGCAGGCGATCGGTGAGTTTGCTCGGCAAGGCGATACGGCGCTGGTTCATCAGCTCCATGTCGTTGCTGTGGGCAGCAGCCGCACCGGCCTGGGGTTCCGCCACGCGATAGGCCCACAATGGACGCTGACCGTTGGAGCGGCCCAGCGGACCGGAGGCCTGGGTGCCGGCGGCAATTTCGGTCGGCACATCGACTTTCTTCGCAGGCTCGGCAGCCGCCGGGCCCTGCAAGGTGGCCGCCTGAGCGTCCACGGGTTTGTTCTTCTGCATCTGGCGCATCAGCACGTCGGCCAGGCCGATACCCCCACCTTCGCGGGACATCGAGACGGCCAACTGCTGGTCGTACATTTCCTGGTATTGCTTGGCGGCCGGGGTGTTCATCGGGTTGTCCTTACCCAACACCTCGGTGGCCGAGCGCATCGACTTGAGCATCTCGTTGAGGAACAGCGACTCGAACTCCTGCGCCACTTTGCGCATGTTGCCTTCGCTGTTCTTGTCGTCACCGACCTTGAGCTGGTTAAGCCGGTTCAGGTCGGAGTAAGACCCCGAGTCCGCCGTGCTGGTGAGACCGCTCTTGCGCATGTCCATGACCATGGCCTCAGATCACTATCAGGTCGGCTTGCAAGGCGCCGGCCTGTTTCAGCGCTTCGAGGATCGCCATCAAGTCGCCGGGGGCCGCGCCCACCTGGTTCACCGCGCGGACAATCTCATCCAGGGTGGTACCGGGGCCGAACTTGAACATCGGCTTGGCTTCTTGCTGGGCATTCACGCGCGAGCGCGGCACCACCGCCGTCTGACCATTGGACAACGGCCCAGGCTGGCTGACGATCGGGTCTTCGGTAATGGTCACGGTCAGGCTGCCGTGGGTCACCGCTGCCGGCGACACCTTGACGTTCTGGCCGATCACGATGGTACCGGTACGCGAATTGATGATGACTTTGGCCACCGCCTGGCCCGGGTCGACTTCAAGGTTTTCCAGGATCGACAGGTAATCCACGCGCTGGCTTGGGTCCAGCGGTGCGGTCACGCGGATAGAGCCGCCATCGAGGGCCTGGGCCACGCCTGGGCCGAGCATGTCGTTGATCTTGTCGACCACGCGCTTGGCGGTGGTGAAGTCGGAGCGGTTGAGGTTCAAGGTCAGGCTGTTGCCCTGGTTGAAACCACTGGGCACGGTGCGCTCGACCGTGGCGCCGCCGGGAATACGGCCGGCCGACGGTACGTTGACAGTGATCTTCGAACCGTCCCGGCCCTCGGCGTCAAACCCGCCCACCACCAGGTTGCCCTGGGCGATGGCGTAGACGTTGCCGTCGATACCTTTGAGCGGCGTCATCAGCAAGGTGCCGCCACGCAGGCTTTTCGAGTTACCGATGGACGACACGGTGATGTCCACCACCTGGCCAGGCTTGGAGAACGCCGGCAAGTCGGCACTGATGGACACCGCCGCAACGTTCTTGAGCTGCACGTTGCCCGAGCCCGCCGGCACCTTGATGCCGAACTGCGAGAGCATGTTGTTGAAGGTCTGCAGGGTGAACGGGGTCTGGGTGGTCTGGTCACCTGTACCGTTAAGCCCCACCACCAGGCCGTAGCCGATCAACTGGTTGGACCGCACGCCGGAAATGCTGGCGATGTCTTTCAGGCGTTCGGCCTGGGCGACAGCGCTCAAGGAAAGCAGGAGTGCGGCCGCCATCAGCTGTTTGAGTTTCAAAGTGGCCACCTAGAAAGGGAACAGCGGGCTAAGGAAGAAGCGATCGAACCAGCCCGGCTGACTCGCATCAGCAAACGAACCTGTACCCGAGTAGGTAATGCGTGCATCGGCAATCCGCGTCGACGGCACGGTGTTGTCGGTGGCGATGTCATCGGCGCGTACCATCCCGGCGATGCGCACCAGCTCGTCACCGGTATTGAGGGTCATCCACTTCTCACCGCGCACGGCGATGATGCCGTTGGGCAACACATCCGCCACCGTCACCGTGATCGAACCGGTCAGGGTGTTGCCCTGCGCCGCCGCGCTCTTGCCGTTGGTGGCGCGGTCGCCGCTGTAGCCGGCGTCGAGGCTCAGGTCACCACTGCCCAATGGGTTATTGGTGTTGGGTACGCCGCCGAACAAGGAAGTGAGGCCGAGGCTCGCCTTGCTGGTCTTGCCGATCTGCGAGTTGGCGTTTTTGCTGGCCTGGGTCTTCTCGTTCAGGGTGATGGTGATGATGTCACCGACCCGGAACGCCTTGCGGTCGCTGTACAGGTTCTGTTCGAAACCAGCCTGGTAGATCGAGCCGTTATTGGCCGCCGCCGGCAACGGCGTGCGCGGCAACACCGGTGCGTAGTACGGGTCATTGGGTTTTGGCGTCGGGGCGACACAGCCCGCGAGCACGGCAATCCCACTCAATGCCAAAACGGAAACATAGCGATTCATGACCCTTACCTCACGGTGTTGCAGGCGCTGACTAAGGCGCCCCATAGACTTGATTACAGATTCTGCGTAACGAACGAGAGCATCTGGTCGGCGGTGGAGATCACCTTGGAGTTCATCTCGTAGGCGCGTTGAGTGGTGATCATGTTGACCATCTCTTCAACGGTGCTCACGTTGGAGGTTTCCAGAGTGCTTTGCAGCGTGGTGCCAAAACCGTTCAGGCCAGGGGTGCCGATTTGCGGCGCGCCGCTGGAAGCGGTTTCCAGGAACAGGTTGTTGCCCATCGCCTGCAGGCCGGCCGGGTTGATGAAGTCGGCGGTTTGCAGGTTGCCGATCACTTGCGAGGCCGGGTTGCCGGCCACGGTGATGGACACGGTGCCGTCGTTGCCGACGGTGAACGTCTTGGCATCGGCCGGCACGATCACGGCGGGCTCCAGGGAAAAGCCATTGGCGGTGACGATCTGACCGTTGGAATCGAGGTGGAAGGTGCCGTCACGGGTGTAGGACGTGGTGCCATCCGGTTGCAGGATCTGGAAGAAACCCCGGCCGTTGATAGCCATGTCCAGCGGCTGGCCGGTCTGCTGCAGGTTACCGGCGCTGAAGTTCTTCTGGGTGCCGACGATCTGCACACCGGTACCCAGTTGCAGACCCGACGGCAGCTCGCTGTCCTGGGTCGACTGGGCGCCAGGCTGCTTCTTGATCTGATAGAGCAAGTCCTGGAATTCGGCACGGTCACGTTTGAAACCCGTGGTCGAGACGTTCGCCAGGTTGTTGGAAATGGTGGTCAGGTTGGTGTCCTGGGCGGACAGACCTGTCTTGGCAACCCATAGAGCCGGAAGCATGCTGTTCTCCTCAGTGCGCCTGTTTGTTGGCGCCGTGCTGCGCTGTTTATTTAAAAGCCAACGTTATTAAAAAAGGCGATTAGCTCATCGACATGACGCGGGTCATGGCCTGGTCGTCTTCCTTGGCGCTGTTCATCATCTTGATGTGCAGCTCGAACTGCTTGGAAAGCGCCAGCACCGCCGTCATTTCTTCAACGGCATTGACGTTGCTCGCCTGCAGGAAACCCGAGGTCAGCTTGACGCTCGCATCGGCCACGGCCGGCTTGCCGTCCTTGGTGTGGATGGTGCCGTCCAGGCCTTTATTCATATTCTTCAGGTCCGGCTGGACCAGCTTGATACGGTCCACTTCGGCCATGACGCGCGGGCCTTCGCCCATGGCGCGGATACTGATGGTGCCGTCGGCGCCTACTTCGATCTTCTGCTGCGGCGGCACGGCAATCGGGCCACCGTTGCCCATGATCGGCATGCCGTTACCGGCGCGCAGTACGCCCAACGCGTCGACGTTCATGCTGGCGCTGCGCACGTAGGCTTCGCCGCCGTCCGGGGTCTGCACGGCCATCCAGCCATCACCGTTGACGGCCACGTCCAGGTCGCGACCGGTCTCGATCATCGCCCCAGGGCTGAAGTCGGTCGCTGGACGTTCGGTCATGGCAAAGGCCCGCGCCGGAAAGCTGTCACCGAACACCGGCATCGAACGCGCCTGTTCCAGGTCGCGTTGAAAACCGTTGGTGGAAATGTTCGCCAAGTTGTTGGCATGGGCCTTCTGCGCCAGTGCATTCTGGCTGGCGCCGGTCATTGCCACATAAAGGTACTTGTCCACGCTCTTTCCTCTTTCTGACGCAGGCTTGCCGCCCACCGCTGTACTGATGAGGCTTAAGCAATTTGCGAACCAACTTTTGAAAAGAGGGTGAAGTGCAGGCTGGGCGGGGGTTTGCGGTCAGGCAGCAGGATTTGAAGGACTGAGGATAGTCGAAAAAACGGCGGACTTATGCCGCATACGGCAAGTACCCGTCTTACGGGTGACAGAGAACCAATGTGGGAGGGGGCTTGCCCCCGATGGCGGTGGTTCAG